>JAHEKO010000398.1 GCA_024638355.1 Acidobacteriota bacterium | reverse complement strand
GATCGGCGAGAAGCTCGACCAGCGTCCGGAGCCGCGCGTCCAGCTCGGCGATCACCTCGGGGCGCTCGGCCGAGAGATCGTTCTGCTCGCCCGGATCCCGCGTCAGGTCGTAGAGCTCGCGCCGCTCGGGAATGCGCAGCTTGGGGTGGACCCCGCTTCTCGGAAAGGAGTAGACGTACTTGTAGCGCTTCGAGCGCAGCGCCTTGGCCTGTTTGTGCCGGACGTTCAGATGCTCGGCGAAGGCGTCGACCGCCGGCAGCTCGGCGCCTTCCAGGAGAGGCCGGAGCGAGCGGCCGTCTAGCCGTCGCTCGAGCGGGATCTCGAGCAGATCGAGGAGGGTGGGATAGAGGTCGACGAGCCGGACCTGCTCCTCGATCACCCGGCCTCCCGGCCCACCGCCACCGAGCCGGTCCCGAATCGCGGGCGGCAGGTGGACGATCAACGGCACCAGCAGCTGGTGGTCGTAGAGGTTCATGCCGTGGCGCCACGAGCCGTGCTCCCAGAACTGCTCGCCGTGGTCGCTGGTCACCACCACGATCGCCCGATCGAAGACGCCGCGCTCCTCGAACATCTCGAACAGCTCGCCGAGCTGGCGGTCGGTGTAGGCGATGCCGCCGTCGTAGAGCTCGCTCGCCATGCGCTTGTGGGCCTCGGTCACGCGGCTACGGAGTCCCTGGTACCGCCGCTTGTCCCAGCGCGGCTCCGAACCCTCCGGCACGGCGGCCTGCACGTACTCGCCGTGGGTGTAGGGGTCGTGGATCTCGTAGGTGTGCAGAAAGAGGAATCGCCGCCGGCCGGACGAGCCGTCGAGCCAGCGGCCGAGCTCGCCGAGGTCGTTGATCCAGTCGAACACCCGGTAGGTGTCGAAGCCGCGCTCGAAGCCCAACCGGAAGTCCATCTGCCCTCCCCCGGTCAAGGCCTCGGTGCGGTACCCGCGCTCGCGCAGCGTCTCGGCCAGGAACGGGCTCGTCTGGCGGTCGCGATGCGACGGGTAGAGGCCGTTGAACATCGAGCGGTGTGACGGCCGCGTCCAGGGCGCCTGGCTCACCGCGGTGGCGAAGCGGATCGAGCGCTCGGCCAGGCGATCGAGATGGGGGCTCGTGGGCAGCTCGTAGCCGTAGCTCCCGAGGCGGTCCGCGCGCAGGGTGTCGAGGCTGATGAAGACGACGTCGGGTCCGCCTTCCGGCCGCGACGGGCTGACGATCTCGGGGGAGCCCCAGGCCGCCCACACCTGCCCGCCGTCCGCCGACCGGGTCTTGAGCGTCAAGCTCACCGGCCGCCCCGCCCACTCCGCGAGGTCGAGCTGCAGTTCGCGCCAATCGCCATCGGAGCGCGTCTCGACTTCGAGGTCGAGCAGTACGCCCCCGTCGCCGTCGGCGGTGGTCAAGAAGACCGAGAAGACGACGCTCGGCCCGACCTCCTGCTCGGGCGGCAGGTAGCCGAGGCTCAGTCGTAGAACGCCGTCCGCGGGCGGTGTCAGCTCGAAGTCGTAGCGTGTGCCCGTCGGTGCAATCAGCGAAAGGCGCGAATCGCCGTCGCGCGGCGTCGGGTACATCGCCACCCGCGCGGCGCGCGCCAGCCGGAGCTGGCGGAAGGTCCGCGGCCCGCGGATGCCCTTGGGCAACCGGCGCTCGCGCTGCCTCGGCCAGCGCACCTCGGCGTCCGCGGCCAGGTCGATGAGCCGGATGGCCGGGAGCTCTTCGCGCCCGCCGCCGCAAGCCGCGAGCAGCCCGAGACAGATGACCGCGACAAGGCGCACGGCGCTCATGATCCCGCCGCCGCGGGGAGCGGTTCCGGCAACGGCTCCGGCGGCGGCAGCGGGCGGCCGAGGCGGCGCTCCAGCTGCGCGCGGTGCAGGTCGCGCGGCTTGAGGCCGCGTACCGGCTCGATCCAGCCGTCGACCCGGCCCGCCGGTCCCGGTGGCACGCCGCGGACGTTGCCGATGACGTTGAGCGCCGGCCAGATCGGCAGGAACTTCGCCTTGACCTTGGGCAGGAGATTCCAGAAGGTCTCGCGCGCCGCGGTGTAGTGGCCGCTGCGGGTGCCGCTGCATCGCCAGATTCGGCGCCCGCGCCAGGCGTTGCCTACGTCCATGTTCGAGTAGAGATTCTCGTAGGCGGCGCCCCGGTGGTGGTCGAAGTTGATGCTCGGCCCGCGGCCGTGCGAGAAGACGCTGCCGTTGCCGAGGTTCGATGTCGACAGGTCGTGGACCGACGCGTTCTCCAGCACGAAGCGGGTCATCAGGCAGTCCTGACAGCCGCCCATGTTGAGACCGTAGTGTCCGGCGCGGCCGGTCAGCAGGATGCCGTCTCCGGTGGTATAACGCGAGTACCAGAAGTGGATGCCGGCGTCGAAGTTGACGATGGCCACGTCGCGCACCCAGCCGTTGAAGACGCGCTCGAAGAGAATGCCGTTGTAGCCGGGCTCCTTGTGATGGCCGTTGTACTCGACCGGCGGGAACTCGATCGTCAAGCGCTCGACTCCGACCTCTTCGAGGCTGGGCCGAAAGGGGCGGATCTCGGCACTCCACTCCGGCCGTACGTCGAGCCGCAGCGGCCGGTCGAAGTGGAGGCGACGGCGCTCGACACGGGTGACCCGTAGCGCCCAGTCGACGGTCTTGAAGCCGGGCTTGTCGACCAGGCAGCCACCCCTGAGCGGATGCCCGTCGTGGAGGTGCAGGCTGAGCGAGCCGTCGCTTTCGAACTGGACGAGTCGCACCATCTGGCCCGCTGCGATGCCCTCCGTGCCGTCCACCACGACCGAGG
Organism: Acidobacteriota bacterium; assembly: GCA_024638355.1. Classification (GTDB taxonomy): domain Bacteria; phylum Acidobacteriota; class Thermoanaerobaculia; order Multivoradales; family JAHEKO01; genus JAHEKO01. Next base: position 1,208 of record JAHEKO010000398.1, on the reverse strand, counting down.
ACTCGCCCCGCGCCGCGCGGCGGGCGACGCGGGTCAGGGGCGCCTCGTCGTCGTCTTCGGCGGCCCCTTCCGCCCAGATGAAGCCACCGCTCCAGGACCAGCCGTACGGTCCGTGCGGGCTTTGCTGGGGACCATCGCCCTCCACCGTGAAGAGAGGCTCGGGGAAGAAGAGGACGGTCTCATCGCGGCCGGCACCGCGCAGCACCACGCCGCTGCGGGCGAGCCGCAGGACGCGGGTCAGGCGGTAACGGCCGGCTGGAATGAGGATGGCGCCGCTCTCGACCGCGTCGAGGGCGTCGACGAACGCCTGGCTGTCGTCGGTCACGCCGTCGCCCACTGCGCCGAAGTCGGCAACGCTGGCGGCGACCGGCACCTCGGGTATCGCGGCCTCGCCCTGGCGGTAGCCGGCGTGCGAGAAATCGGGCAGGCGTCCCGCCGGCGACCACCGCTCGCCGTCGTCGCCCCACAACTCGGAGGCCTTGGGGCTCTTCTCGGGCAACGGAGGCTCTCCGCAGCCGGTCAGAGCCGCGCCGAGGAAGGCGAGGAGCGCTAGGGTGGCTGATTTTCTCGGCAAGTCGGTCAGTCCGAGCGGACCCCGCCCTCGGTCTGAGCGTGCGCGTCGAGCGCGCGCTCCAGCTCGTCTTCGGAAAGCACTCCCTTCTCCCGCGCCAGCTCGCGCACGGTGCGCCCGGTGCTGAAGGCTTCCTTGGCGATCTCGGCCGCGCGGTCGTAGCCGATCCGGGGAGCCAGCGACGTCACCATCGCCAGCGACCGCTCGATCATCTCAGCGGCGTGCTCGCGATTGGCCGTGAGGCCGGCAACGCAGCGGTCGGCCAGCAGGCGCGACACGCTGGCCAGGATCTCGGCCGACTGGAGAAGGTTGTAGGCGATCACCGGCATCATCACGTTGAGCTCGAAAACGCCGGACATGCCCCCGGCGGCGATGGTGGCGTCGTTGCCGATCACCTGGGCGGCGGCCATCAGGGTCGCCTCGGGGATCACCGGGTTCACCTTGCCCGGCATGATCGAGCTCCCCGGCTGGAGGCTCGGCAGGCTGATCTCGCCGATGCCGCAGCGCGGGCCCGAGCCGAGCCACCGGATGTCGTTGGCGATCTTGGTCAGCGATACCGCAACGGTCTTGAGCGCCCCCGAGGTCTCGACCACGGCATCCTTGGCCGCGAGCGCCTCGAACAGGTTCGGCGCCTGAA
>JAHEKO010000397.1 GCA_024638355.1 Acidobacteriota bacterium | reverse complement strand
ACGGCGACTACCGGATCTGGATCGACGAGCCGGCCGCCGAGCTCACCGATCGGCTGGGCTGGCTCCGTCTTCCGGAGACGATGCCGGCGGCGGTCGGCGAGCTCGAGGAGCTGGCGCGCGAGGTAGCCTCCGACGGGATCGACGACGTCCTCCTGTTCGGTATGGGCGGATCGAGCCTGGCGCCCGAGGTCTTCCAGCGGGTGCTGGGCGATGCCCCGGGGCATCCGCCTCTGACCGTGATCGACACGACCCATCCCGACGCCATCGCCGGGGTGGCTCGAGCCATCGACCCGGCCCGCGTGTTCTGCCTGGTGTCGAGCAAGTCGGGATCGACCATCGAAACGTTGTCGCTGTTTCACTTCTTCTGGTCGCTGGTCGAAGGCAATCACGACCGGCCGGGCGAGCGTTTCGCGGCGATTACCGACCCGGGCTCGAAGCTCGAGGCCCTCGGCCGCGAGCGCGGCTTCCGCCGGGTTCTCCTCGCGCCGGCCGACGTCGGCGGTCGCTACAGCGCCTTGACGCCGTTCGGCCTGGGGCCGGCGGCGCTGATCGGCGCCGACCCGGGTCGCCTTCTGGAGTCGGCGGCCGCCATGGCCGCGGCCTGCCGCATGGACGACCCGGCTGCCGGCGCCAATCCCGGTGTCGAGCTGGGCGCCATTCTGGGCGAGCTCGCCGTCGCGGGACGCGACAAGCTCACGTTTCTGACGTCGACGAGCCTCGAGTCTTTCCCCGACTGGATCGAGCAGCTGATCGCCGAGAGCACGGGCAAGGACGGGCGGGGCATCGTGCCGGTCGCGGGAGAGGGCCCGGGAGCCGCCGAGGCCTACGGCGACGACCGCATCTTCGCCGCGCTGACGCTCGAGGGCGATGACTGCGCCGCCGTCGAGGAGTTCCTGACGGCGGTTGCCGCGGCCGGCCATCCCTGGCTGCGGCTGCATCTGCGCCGGCGCGAGGAGCTCGGCGGCGAGATGTACCGCTGGGAGCTGGCGACCGCCGCGGCGAGCGCGGTGCTGCGCGTGCACCCCTTCAATCAGGAGAGCGTTCAGCTCGCCAAGACCCTGGCGTCGAAGGCGATGGCGGGGGAGAGCGATCCCGACTCCGGTCCCGAGCGGGTGGTGAGCGTCGACTCCGACGAGCTGGCCGCCGCCCTGGCGGCCTGGCAGGCCAGCGCGAACCCCGGCGACTACCTGGCGCTGCAGGCCTACCTGCCGCCGGAGCCGAAGGTCGACCGGCGTCTGCGGCAGCTGCAGAACCTGCTGCGGCAGGCGTCGGGGCTGGCCGTGACCCTCGGCTACGGCCCGCGCTTCCTGCATTCGACCGGCCAGCTTCACAAGGGCGGCGCCAACAACGGCGTCTTCCTGCAGCTGGTCAATGAGCCCGACACCGACCTGCGCGTGCCGGAGCGCGACTACACCTTCGGCCGCCTGATCGCGGCGCAGGCCGATGGGGATGCCGGCGCGCTCAGAGAGACCGGCCGGCGGCTGCTGCGGGTGCGCCTGGGGAGCGATGCCGCCGACGGCCTCGATCGCCTGCTGCGGGCCGTGACGGCGCCGAGCTGAGGCGCACGCACTAGCCTGCCCGCCGGCTCGCGTAGAATCCGCGCATGTATTCGCACCAGCCGACCGGTCGCTTCGGAGGCGGGGGCATGGGCGGCGGCTTGACCGGGCCGGTGCCGCGCGACATCTGGTTGTTGTTGGGCCTCATCCTGTTCACCTTCTCGCTGCGCTTCTTCGACGGCAGCGCGGCCGTGGCGGCGCTGCTCAGACTGACGCCGCTGGTGTGGCAGCGCGGCTTCATCTGGCAGCTCTTCACCTATCCGTTCGCCGGCTCGGGTGCGCCCAACCTGTGGTTCGTGGTCGAGCTGCTGATCATCTTCATGTTCGGCCGCGACGTCTATCTGCGCCTCGGGCAGCGCGGCTTCTGGAAGGTGTTGATCGCGAGCGGGGCGGTCGCCGCCGCGGCGGCGGTCCTGATCGAGCTGGTGATCGGCCTGGCCGGCTCCGGGCCGCGGGCGAGTGCGTTCGTTCTGATGCAGGGCCAGCACATGCTGCTGGTGATCCTCATCGCGGCCTTCGCTACGCTCAACTCCCAGGCGACGATCTACCTGTTCTTCGTGCTGCCGGTGCGAGCCGGCTGGTTCCTCGGGCTGGAGATCCTGTTCGCCTTCCTGGGCTACCTCACCACGCGCGATCTGTCGGGCTTCTTCGGCGTCTGCGTCGCGGTCGGGTTCACCTGGACGATCCTCACCCCGGGGCGTTCGCGGCCGGGCCTGCGCGAGCTCTGGCTGCGACTCCAGGCCTGGTGGATCAAGCAACGCCTCGGGCGGATGAAGCGGCGCCGCGGCTTCCGCGTTGTCCAGGGCGAGAAGAAGGACTCGGACCCCTGGGTCCACTGAGCCCGCGGAATTCTCTCCAAGCGGAAACGGTTTTAGGAGGTTGAATCGTCTCGCGGCGATCACGCGAATCTTCTACCTGGGAGCGCGAGAACGAACGACCGATAGACCACGAGAGAGAGAACTGAATGTCCGAGATCCTTACGATTCCCGTCCTGCCGCTGCGCGACACGGTGGTCTTCCCGGGTGTGCTGACGCCGATCCAGGCGGGCCGGCCGGCCACCCTCGGCGCCGTGCAGGCCGCGACCAAAAGCGACGAGAAGCTGGTCTTCACCGTGACGCAGCGGCACAACACCGACGTCGTCTCGCCCGAAGACCTCTACACGATCGGCACCATCTCACGCATCGGCAAGCTGCAGGCGGGCCCCGGCTCGGTGCAGCTCCTGCTGGAAGGGTCGAGCCGCGGCATCGCGGTCCGCTTCCGCCAGAACGAGAAGCACCTCGAGGCGATCGTCAAGCCGGCCGAGGACATGATGCCGGTGGATCCGCAAGACCCGGCATTCCTCGGTCTGCACCGCGAGCTGCGGGCTCGCGCCGCCGAGCTCGGCCAGAAGGCCGGGTTCTCGGAGGGCGTCGTCGCCCAGGTGCTGGCCAACCTGTCGGAGCCCGGTCCGCTGACCGATCTCATCGCCAGCAACCTCGAGATCGACAGCGCCGACCGCCAGGTGCTGCTCGAGACCCTGTCGGTGGAGGAGCGCATGCGTCGGGTCCTCGTTCACGTGCAGCGGCAGATCGGCGTGCTCGACGCCCAGGAGCACATCCAGCACAAGGTGCAGGAGGAGCTGGGCGACCGACAGCGCGAGATCGTGCTGCGCGAGCAGCTCAAGCAGATTCAAAAGGAGCTGGGCGAGTCGGACGCCGACGAGGCGACCGACGAGCTGGTGGAGAAGATCAAGGCGCTCGAGCTGCCCGAAGAGGCACGCAAGGAGATCGACCGCGAGCTCGGCCGCCTCGGCCGCATGAACCGCGAGTCGATGGAGTATCAGGTCGTTCGGACCTACCTGGAGACGGTGGCCGAGCTGCCCTGGAACGAGCGTAGCGAGGTGCATCTCGACCTCAACGCCGCGGCCGGGATTCTCGAAGAGGACCACTACGGCCTGAAAGACGTCAAGGACCGCGTGCTCGAGTTCCTCGCGGTGCGCCAGCTGCGCGAGGCGCGCGAGGCCGACGAGCCGTCCGGCGCCGAGCCCGAGGTCGCAACGCCCGAATCGGCGCCGGCCCCCGGCAACGAGGACGACAAGTCGGGCAAGGGGCCGATCCTGCTGTTCGTCGGGCCGCCGGGCGTGGGCAAGACCTCCATCGCGAAGTCGATCGCCCGGGCCATGGGCAAGGAGTACGTCCGCGTCTCCCTGGGCGGCGCGCGAGACGAGGCCGACATCCGCGGTCACCGGCGCACCTACGTGGGCGCGATGCCGGGGCGGATCATCGCGGGCATGAAGCAGGCCGGCACGCGGAATCCGGTCTTCCTGCTCGACGAGGTCGACAAGCTCGGCGCTTCCTATCAGGGCGACCCGGCGAGCGCGCTGCTCGAAGTGCTCGATCCGGCCCAGAACGACTCTTTCGTCGACCACTATCTCGGCGTGCC
>JAHEKO010000396.1 GCA_024638355.1 Acidobacteriota bacterium | reverse complement strand
CGGCGATCAGATGAAGCTGATCCGCAAGCTCGGCAGCACCGGCGCCAACTCGATCTATCTGATGGCGGTGCGATCCCACGGCGGCGACGGCACCCCGACCCACAACCCATTCGTCGATAACGACCCGGCCAAGGGCCTCAACGAGGCGGTGCTCGATCAGTGGGAGAGCTGGTTCGAGGAGATGGATCGGCTGGGCATCGTCATCTTCTTCATTTTCTACGACGACAGCGCCAAGGTCTGGCGCACCGGCCACGAGGTCGGCCAGGATGAGCGCGAGTTCGTCCATGGGCTGGTGGATCGCTTCGAGCACCACCGCCACCTGATCTGGGTGGTGGCCGAGGAGTATCAGGAGCGCTACAGCTACCGCCGGGTGTCGAAGATCGCCGCCGAGATACGCGCCGCCGACGATCACGACCACCCGATCGCGGTGCACAAGTGGCACGGACTCGATTTCGACGAGTTCGCCGACGATCCGAACCTCGACCAGTACGCGATGCAGTACAACGTCGCCGACGCTTCCGAGCTTCATCGCGGCAACGTGACCGCGTGGCGCAAGGCCGGTTCGAAGTACAACCTGAACCTGGCCGAGGCCAACTGGTGGGGCCGCGGCCGGGAGGCGCGGCAGAAGGCCTGGGCGGTGGCGATGGGTGGCGCCTACGTCATGGCCTATCAGATGGATATCGACACGACGCCCAAGAGCGACCTCGAGGACTGCGGGCGCCTGGTGAAGTTCATGGAGTCGACCGACTTCCATCGCATGGAGCCGCGCGACGACCTGGCGGCCGGCGACACCCGCTACGTGCTGGCCCAGCCCGGCGTGAGCTACATCGCCTACGCCGCCGATGGCCGGGGCGCCCTCGGCCTCAACGGACTCGAGCCCGGCTCCTACCGCCTCCGCTGGTTGGACACCGCCAACGGTCGCGAGGTCGTGCAGGAGACCGCGGTGACCGGTGCGGCGGCGCGCTGGCCGAGGCCGGCGGGGATCGGCCGCGAAGCGGCGGTCTACGTCAAGCGGCTGCTGCCGGCGGGGAGAGAGACCCTGGTCGCGGCCGGGGCTCCATAAGGATCGCCCACCTCTGGTCGGCGCCCCTAGCGGGTAGCGCCCGGACCCGAACCGGGCGTCAGCCCTGAAAGGCCTCGAGGGCGGCCAGCGTCTCGTCGATGTCGGCCTCGGTGTGGTCGGCGGAGATCTGGAAGCGGATCTCCTCGTCGCCCTTGGGCACCACGGGGAAGTTGAGGCCGGTGGCCAGGATGCCCTGGTCGCGTAGGTGGCGGACCAGGCCCGAGGTGCGCTCGGTATCGCGCACCATGAGCGGCACGACCGGATGCTCGCCCGGGATGGTCTCGAGGCCGAGCCGCTCGAGGCCGGCTTCGAAGCGGACCGTCATCGCCCGCAGGTGGTCGAGCAACCCGATGCCGACCTCGCTGTCGAGAATCTCGAGCGCGCGTAGCGCCGCCGCCGCCTCGGCCGGAGTGATCGGGTTCGAGTAGATGTACATCGGCGCCTTCTCGCGCAGGTAGTCGACGATCTGGCGGCTAGCGGCGACGTAGCCGCCGTTGACACCGAGGGCCTTGCCGAGAGTCGCCACCAGCACGTCGACCGGGTCGCAACCGGTGTACTCCTCGACGCCGCGGCCGGTCTTGCCGAAGGCGCCGACGCCGTGCGAGTCGTCGACCATCAAGAGGGCGTTCTCCTCGAAGGCGCCGTCGTACTTGCGGACGATCTCGAGGATCTCGGGCAGCGGCGCATGATCGCCGCGCATGCTGAAGATGCCGTCGGTGACCACGATCGCCCGCCGGCTCTCGGCGGCGACCTCCTCGAGGCACTGGTCGAGCTGCTCGAGGTCGAGATGCTTGTAGATCCGCTTGGCCGCCGGCCGGGCGAGTCGAATGGCGTTGATGATGCAGTTGTGGTTGAGGTCGTCGCTGACGACCGCAGTTTCCTTGGAAAGGAGCGGCGACAGCACGCCCAGGGTGGTGGCGTAGGCGGAGCTGAAGATCATGCACGCCTCGCGGCCGTGGAACTCCGCGAGCCGCCGCTCGAGCTCGACGTGGGGCTGGAAGGTGCCGCTGATGAAGCGGACGGCCCCGGGACCGGCGCCGAAGGCCCGCGAGGCCGCCTCTTCGGCCTCGATGACCTCGCGCCGCAGCGACATGCCGAGGTAGTTGTTCGAGTTCATGCGCAGGAAGAGCTTGTCGCCCGCGCCGGCGAGCTTGACCCGGGGGCCGCGGTCGCCGGTCGCCGGGACGACCTCGGTCACCACCGCCTCGGCGCCCTTGAGGCTGCCCTTGGCGCCGAGATCTTCGAGCTCGGCGGCGAGTGTCTGGTGCATGCGATCGACGGGCATGAAGGTACCTCCGCGCGACTGGTTCTACGACCGGCTGAGCTTGGCTTCGAGGCGTTCGAGCATGTCGACGGTCATCCGCTCGAGATCGTATTCGGGATTCCAGCCCCACTGGCTGCGGGCCTCGCCGTCGTCGATCCGGTCGGGCCAGCTGTCGGCGATCTTCTGCAGCTCCGGCTCGATCTCGTACTCCATCTTGAAGCCGTCGACGTGCCGCGCGATCTGCGCGGCGAGCTCCTCCGGGGTGAAGCTCATGGCGGTGATGTTGAAGGAGTTGCGGTGGACGAGCTGCGCCGCATCGGCCTCCATCAGCTCGATGGTCGCGCGCAGCGCGTCGGGCATGTACATCATGTCGAGCCGAGTGTCGGGACCGAGCGGGCAGCGATAGCGGCGGTTGCGGATCGCCTCGTAGAAGATCTCCACCGCGTAATCGGTGGTGCCGCCGCCCGGCAGGGCGACGTGCGAGATCAATCCCGGAAAGCGCACGCCACGGGTGTCGACCGCGAAGCGGCGGTGGTAGTAGTCGCACAGCAGCTCGCCGGAGACCTTGGTCACCCCGTAGATGGTGGTCGGCCGCTGGATCGTCTCCTGGGGCGTCATCTCGGCGGGCGTGCTCGGTCCGAAGGCGGCGATCGAGCTCGGAAAGAAGACCGCGCAGCCGCTCTGACGGGCGACCTCGAGAACCCGGTAGATTCCGCCCATGTTCACGTCCCAGGCCACCTGGGGCTTCTCCTCGCCGACCGCCGACAGCAGCGCCGCCAGGTGATAGATCGTGTCCACCCGGTGCCGATTGACCGCCTCGCGGACCTGGTGCAGGCTCGTGCAGTCGACGAAGTCGAACGGCCCCACGGCTTCATGGCGACCACGGGTCGGCATGCGGATGTCGGACGCCACGACCCGATCGGCGCCGTAGCGCTCGCGCAGCGCGGCGACGAGCTCGGTACCGATCTGGCCCAGGGCTCCGGTGACGAGGATCTTCGGCATGGGAGGGCTCTCGCGAGCGCCGGTATCGTACCCTGTTTTTGACCCTCGGGTATCCTTTCCCGGTGTCCGGCGACGACCCGATCGAGCGGTTCATTCAGCAGTTCGAGCGCGCCCAGCGCGACGAGCCCTTCGACGCCACCGCCGTAGCTCTCGCCACGGCCACCGCCTCGGGCCACCCCTCGGTCCGCCTGGTGCTGCTCAAAGGGGTGGACGAGCGCGGCTTCGCCTTCTACACCAACTACGGCAGCCGCAAGGCGCGCGAGCTCGACTCGAATCCGTGCGCCTCGCTGGTCGCCTACTGGCCGACGGCCAAACAACAGGTGCGCGTCGAGGGACGCGCGGAGAGGCTGTCGGCCGAGGAGTCGGACGCCTACTTCGCCAGCCGGCCGCGCGGCAGTCAGCTCGCCGCCCTGGCGTCGCGTCAGAGCGCGCCGCTCGAGTCGCGCGCGGCTCTGATGAGCCGCTACCTCAAGCTCCAATGGCAGCACGGCGAGGACGAGATCCCGCGGCCCGACTTCTGGGGCGGCTACCGCCTGGTGCCCGAGCGCATCGAGTTCTGGAGCGACCGCGCCTACCGTCTGCACGATCGCGTCGCCTACGTCCGCGACAGCGAGAGCGGCGAGTGGCGGAAGACGCGGCTCTATCCGTAGGGCCTT
>JAHEKO010000034.1:11702-16144 GCA_024638355.1 Acidobacteriota bacterium | reverse complement strand
GCCTCCTTCTTGTCGAGCATCGCGCACAGCTTGACGCTCTTGGCGCCGCGAAAGCGGAAGAGCGCGAGCACGGTGTTGAGCGTATAGCCGGTGTCGACGATGTCCTCGATCAACAGCACGTGGCGGCCGCGAATCGACAGATCGACGTCCTTGAGGATGCGCACCTCACCGGGCTCGGTTCCGGAGCCGTAGCTCGAGGTCTGGAGAAAGTCGACGTGAAGCGGTATGTCGATCTGCTTGAGGAGGTCGACCAGGAAAAAGACCGAGCCCTTGAGCACGCCGACGCACAGGGGCGGGTCGCCTCCGCGGTAGTCATTCTCGATCTCGGCTGCCAGCTCGGTGATGCGGGCCTCGAGCCGCGGAGCGGAGATGAGCTCGCGCGGCGGGTCGGGCTTGTCGGTCATGCGCGGAAGTATACGGCCAGGCCAGTTAGAATCCGCGAGTGTCCGGACTCGGCTCCCAATGGTCGGTTCCGCTCCTGATGGCGAGGCGCTACCTCAGGAGCACCCGGCGTGACGCCTTCATCAGCTTCCTCACGATCACCGCCGCCGCGGGTCTGGCGCTCGGCGTGGCGGCGCTGATTCTGGCGCTGGCGATGCTGACCGGATTCCAGAGCGCGCTCAAGCGGGAGATCCTGGCGCGGACGCCGGAGATCGAAGTCCGGCTGCCGGTGACGGCCGGCCGCGAGGCCGCTGTGGCCTTTCGCGAGCGCGTCCTCGAGCTGGCGGACGCCCGAGCCGCTCAGCTGGTGGTTCGCGGCCAGGGCTGGGTGAGCGCCGGCGGCCGCGTGCGCGCGGTCGAGCTGGTCGGTTTCGACGGCGAGCTTCCGGCGTCCTTTCCGTCGGCGTCGGATCGTGCCGAAGGGCTCTATCTGGGCGAGCGGCTTGCCGGCGCCTGGGGAGTCGAGCCCGGCGAGACCGTCGAGGTCGCTTCCAGCAAGCCGACCCTGACGCCGATCGGTCCGCAGCCCCGGGTGCACCGCCTGCCGCTGCACGGCCGCTTCGCCTCCGGTCGAACCGAGCTCAACGATCGCGTGGCGCTGCCGCTCGACGCGGCGATCCGCCTGCTGGGCGCGCGCGGTTTCCGGCTCCACGTCTCGACCGGTGCGCTCGACCGGGCGGTGGCGCTGGCGCCGGAGATCGAGTCCTTGGCGCCGCCGGGCAGCGAGGTCTGGACCTGGCAGCGTCTCAACCGCGGGCTCTTCTTCGCCCTGCGGCTGGAGAAGAGCCTGATGTTCGTCGCCGTCTTCTTGATCGTTGCGGTGGCGTCGCTGGCGCTGGTCTCGGACCTGACCCTGATCATTGCCAGCAAGCGGCGCGAGGTGGGCATCCTCGGGGCGATGGGCACGGCTCCTGCCGGACTGCGCAGGATCTTCGCCGTGCTCGGCGGCCTGCTCGCCGGGCTGGGGGTCGCGGTCGGCGGAACGACCGGAATCGGCCTGGCGCTGATTCTCGATCGCTACCGGCTGATCCGCATTCCGGCCGGCGTCTACTTCCTCGACTACGTTCCGTTCCAGGTGCGCGGGCTCGACGTCGCCGTGATCGTCGGCGCGACCCTGGGCGTGGCCCTGCTCGGCGCCGGCTACGCCGCCCGGCGCGCCGCCGCCCTGCAGCCGGTCGAGGCGCTCCGCCGATGAGCGTCTCGGTGCGGGCGAGCGGCCTCCACAAGTCGTACCGCGACGGCGAACGGACCGTCGAGGTCCTGCGCGGGGCCGAGCTCGCGGTCGAGCCGGGCGAGTTCGTCGCGGTCGTCGGCCCCTCCGGCTCGGGCAAGTCGACGCTTCTTCATCTGCTGGGCGCTCTCGACGTGGCCGACTCCGGGTCGATCGAGATCGGCGGCACCGCCCTCTCGGGACTGGGCGCGCCCGAGGCGGCGCGATTCCGCAACCGCACGATCGGCTTCGTCTTCCAGTTCCAGGAGCTGCTCGCCGACTTCGACGCGCTGGAGAACGTGATGATGCCGGGGCGGATCGCCGGCTGGAAGAGGGCGCGAGCGCAAGAGCGGGCCCGGGCGCTCCTTGACGAGGTCGGGCTCGAGGAGCGCTCCGACCACTTCCCGAGCCAGCTCTCGGGCGGGGAGCGGCAGCGCGTCGCGCTCTGCCGGGCGCTCCTGCTCGAGCCGCCGCTGCTGCTGGCCGACGAGCCCACCGGCAACCTCGACCCGGAGAGCGCGGTGCGCGTCTTCGACCTCATGATCGCCCTTCAGGAGAGGCACGGAACGACGGCTTTGGTGGTCACGCACAACCCGGAGCTCGCGGGGCGCTGTGGTAGAGTCCTCAAGCTCGAGGGGGGCAGGCTCGAGGCCTTCGGCGGTAGCCGTGGGGTGAGCTAAATATCGATCGTTAAAGCGGAATAGCGAGTCCGATCAGCGCCAGCGAGAACAAGCGAGATGTTCGAAAAGTACAACGAGAAAGCGCGTCGGGCCCTCTTTTTCGCGCGCTACGAAGCGAGCAAGCTGGGCAGCCGGGTCATCGAGTCCGAGCACATCCTGCTCGGCATCCTGCGTGAGGGAGAGGAGACCATCGGCGAGCTCCTGCGCCGCTTCCAGGTGAAGCCGGAGGACCTGCGCCGCGAGATCGAAGGGGAGCGCGTCTTCGTCGAGCGCATCTCCTCGACGGCCGAGCTGCCGCTCTCGGAGGAGTCGAAGAAGATCCTCGCCTACGCCTCGCACGAAGCGGAGAGCATGCTCCATTCGACCGTCGGCTCGGAGCATCTGCTGATCGGCATCCTCCGCGTCGAGGGTTGCATCGCGATGCGGCTGTTGACCCAGCAGGGCTTCGACCTGTTCAACGTTCGCGAGGAGGTCGGCTCGATCGTCAAGGAGCGCGAGGCCTCGCAACAGAAGAAGGAGCTGCCCTTCCTTTCCGAGTACGGGCGCGACCTGACGCTGCTGGCGGCACAGGGCTCCTTCGATCCGCTGATCGGCCGCGACACCGAGGTCGAGCGGATCATCCAGATCCTCTCGCGCCGCACCAAGAACAACCCGATCCTGCTGGGCGAGCCGGGGGTCGGCAAAACGGCGATCGTCGAAGGGCTGGCTCAGCGCATCGTCGAGGGCCGGGTGCCGATCTTCCTGGCACAGAAGAAGCTGGTGGCGCTCGATCTGTCGCTGATCGTCGCCGGCACCAAGTACCGGGGCCAGTTCGAGGAGCGGCTCAAGGGCATCCTCAAGGAGCTCAAGGACAACGACGAGGTCATCGTCTTCATCGACGAGATCCACTCGTTGATCGGCGCCGGCTCGGCCGAGGGCTCGCTCGACGCCGCCAACATCCTGAAACCAGCGCTGTCGCGCGGCGAGGTCTCCTGCATCGGTGCGACCACGCTCAAGGAGTACCGCAAGTACATCGAGAAGGACCGCTCGCTGCTGCGGCGCTTCCAGTCCATCCAGGTGGAGCCCCCGACCAGCGCGGAGACGCTGGAGATTCTCGAGGGCGTGAAGGATCGCTACGAGGCGTTCCACAAGGTGCGCTACACCTCGGCGTCGCTGCGCGCGGCGATCTACCAGTCGACGCGCTACATCCCCGACCGCCAGCAGCCGGACAAGGCGATCGACGTGCTCGACGAAGCGGGCGCCAAGGTGAAGCTCCGCCGGGTCCGCGACACCCAGAATCTGCGCCGGCTGGAGCGGGAGATCCGGGAGGTCGTGACCGAGATGAAAGGCGCGATCTCGGACAAGAATTTCGAGCAGGCGGTCTACCTGCGCGAGCGCGAGATCGATCTGCGCGACGACCTCGAGCGCATGAGCCTGGGCAGCGAAGAAGAGCGCGTGCTCGAAGTCACCGAGCGCGACATCGAGGACGTCATCTCGTCGTGGACCGGCATTCCGCTCGCCAGCCTGCGCAGCGACGAGGCCGAGCGACTGATGCAGATGGAACAGATCCTCCGCCGCTACGTGGTGGGCCAGGATCACGCCATCGAGGCGATCAGCCGCGCCATCCGCCGCTCGCGCCTCGGTGTCAGCAATCCCGAGCGCCCGGCGGGGTCGTTCATGTTCCTCGGTCCCTCGGGGGTCGGCAAGACCGAGGTCGGCCGCCGCCTGGCGCAGTTCCTGTTCGGCAGCCAGCAGTCGCTGGTGCGCTTCGACATGAGCGAGTACATGGAGAAGCACGCGGTGTCGAAGATGATCGGCTCGCCGCCGGGGTACGTCGGACACGACGAGGGCGGTCAGCTCACCGAGCGGGTGCGGCGCCAGCCCTACTCGGTCGTGCTGTTCGACGAGATCGAGAAAGCGCACCCCGACGTCGCCAATCTCCTGCTGCAGATCCTCGAGGACGGCATGCTGACCGACGCCTACGGCAACACGGTCGACTTCAAGAACTCGATCGTGCTCATGACCTCGAACATCGGCAGCAAGCTGGTGCTGCGCGGCGGCCGCGTGGGGTTCGGCGAAGCCGATCGCGAGCAGAGCTTCAAGCGGCTCGAGGAAGAGATTCTCGCCGAGCT
>JAHEKO010000034.1:0-11602 GCA_024638355.1 Acidobacteriota bacterium | reverse complement strand
GCCGACGACGGCGTCGCCCTGGTCATCACGGTAGAGGAGCGACCGATCCTGCGCTCGATCGAATACCAGGGGATCAAGCGGGTCAGCAACACGGACATCAACGAGGAGATCACCCGCAATCGGCTACGGGTTCGCGAAGGCGATCCGCTCAGCCGCGGCGAGCTGCGCCGCCTCCAGCGCCTGATCGAGGAGCTCTACGCCGAGAAGGGGTTTCGCCTGGCCGATGCCAGCTACCGGGTCGAGCAGGTCGACAACGATCGTCGGGTGATCTTCACCATCGACGAGGGCGACAAGGTCCGCATCGACGAGATCGACTTCGAGGGCAACACCGTCTTCAGCGACCGGCGCCTGCGCTACTCGATGAAGAAGACGAAGCAGAGCGGTCTCATCAGCAAGATCCGCAAGCAGGACATCTACAAGGAGCCGACGCTCGAGGAGGACCTCGATTCGGTGCGCGACCTCTACCGGCGCGCCGGCTACAAGAACGTCGTGCTGGGCGAGCCGAAGGTCGAGATCCGCGCCAAGAACCCGGGCGCCACCAACCTCAAGGAACAGAAGCGGCGCCTCTACCTGACCATTCCGGTCGAGGAAGGGGCGCGCTGGAAGCTGGGCGAGATCTCGGTCGCGGGTAACGAGAAGCTGCCCGACGAGGTCCTGCTGCGCCAGTTCGAAAAGCCGCGAGGCGGCTGGCTGCGGTCCAAGGTGATCGAGGAAGGCATCGAGACGATCACCGAGCTCTACAAGAACAGCGGCCATCTCTTCGCCTACGTCGAGCCCGACATCGTCGAGCGGGAGGATCAGGTCGCCGACGTCGTTCTGCTGATCGACGAGGGCGACCAGTATCGCGTCGGCAAGATCGAGTTCGAGGGCAACCGGCGGACCCGCGACTGGGTACTGCGCCGTGAGCTCGGCATTCAGGAGTCGCTGGTGCTCAACTCCGGCGCCCTGCGCAACAGCCTGCTGCGCATCGGCCAGCTCGAGTTCTTCCAGGTCAACGAGGACGACCCGGTCGCCTTCGACTTCAACCAGGAGGAGAAGACGGTCGATCTGACCATCAAGGGCGACGAGGGCGACCGCACCGAGCTCCTGTTCGGCGCGGGCTTCAGCGAGATCGACGGCTTCTTCGGCCAGTTCTCGTTCCGCAGTCGCAACTTTCTCGGCCGCGGCGAGACGCTCGGTGTCTCCATCCAGTCCGGCCGCCGCCAGGACGTCTTCGACGTGTCCTACCTGATTCCGTGGTTCCTCGGCCGTCCCCAATCGGCGGGCATCCAGGTCTTCAACCGCGACTTGAACTACCAGCTTCTGCCCGGCCAGAGGCTCGAGCAGCAGTCGCGGGGCGTGACGCTGACCTACGGTCGCCGCCTCGGGCTGTTCTCGAATCTCAGCTTCAGCCTCAATCTGTTCAGCTCCAAGGACTCACGGCCGGTGCAGCTCGCCAGCGGCGACGTCATCACCCAGGAGTTCGACCGCGACGTGAGAAGCCTGCAGGTGCAGTGGGTTCGCGACCGGCGGGACAGCCGTCTGCAGCCGACGGTGGGCACGCGCTACAGCGCGAGCGTCGAGCTCGCCGGCGGGCCGCTCGGCGGCACGACCGACTTCGTGCGCTCGCGGGGAGGCGGCAGCCGTCACATCCCGATCACCAAGACCGGTCTGCGCACGGTGGCGGCCTTCAACGTGGAGGGCGGCATCATCGAGCCCATCCGCGGTAGCGACCTCTTCTTCTTCGACCGCTTCTACCTCGGCGGCGAGAACAGCGTGCGCGGCTTTCGCTTCCGCTCGATCTGGGCGCGCGACGAGAACGGCAACACCATCTTCGACGAGTTCGGCACGCCGATCGGCGGGAACCGCTTCCTCCGCGGCAACCTGGAGGGCATCCTGATCCTCGGCGGACCGTTCCGCCTGCTCGGCTTCGTCGACGGCGGCAACGTCTGGGTCTCCGAGCAGGAGATCACCCTGGACAGCTTGCGGGTATCCTACGGCCTCGAGCTTCAGGTCAATGTGCCGCTGTTCGGCGCTCCGCTAAGATTCATCTACGCTCAAGCCGTCGATTCCTTCCCGGACGATCGCTTCGAGACCTTCCAATTCAGCATTGGCCCCAGCTTCTAGGGCCAGGAGAGTCCAATGAGAGAACTACCCCGTCTGTCGCACCTTCGGCGAAACCGCGCCCGCCTGCCGCTCGCCGCGGCCCTCGGCCTCGCCGTCGTACTGATCCTGCCGGCCGCCGGCCGCGCCCAGGACGGACCGAGCATTGCCGTCGTCGACGCCGGCCGCGTCTTCCAGGAGTCGCAGTACGGAACCAACCTCCTCGAGGAGCTCAAGCAGCTGCGCGAGCAGAAGCGAGCCGAAGGGCAGGTGAAGCAGGGGGACGCCAAGGCGCTTCAGGATCGGATCACCCAGAGCCGGTTGGCGCTCTCGCCCGAGAAGCTCGAGGAGCTGCAAAAGGAGCTCGAGCAGAAGGTGATCGCCTTGCAGCGCTTCGAGGACGACGCCAAGCGCGAGATCGACGAAGCGTCGACCACCGCGATGACCGAGTTCAACGCGCAGATCATGCCGGTGATCGATCAGGTCGCTCGCGAGAAGGGCTTCGCGCTGATCTTCAACAAGTACGAGGCCGGCCTCCTGTTCGCGCACGAGCAGGTGGACATCACCGACACCGTGATCGCTCGCTTCGACGAGACCAACCCGCCGGCCTCGGCGCCCACGACGGACGCGGGCGAATCGGGTGAGTAGCCCGCGGCGCCGCATGTACCCGAATCCACAGGACGGCTAGTTGGGGCACCGACTCTCCGAGCTCGCCGAACTGGTGGGCGGCAGGGTAGAAGGGGATCCGGGCCGCGTTATCGAGGGCCTCGCGACCCTCGAGACGGCCGCCGAGACCGACCTGTCCTTCGTCATCCCCGGCTATCGCGACCAGGCGCTCGCCAGCCGCGCCGGCGCCTTTCTGGTGGGTGAGAACGTGCGCGGACTCGAGCGCGACCTGCTGGTCGCGCGCGAGCCGCGTCACGCCCTGGCGGCGCTGATCGAGCACTTCCATCCGCCGGTGGAGAAGGCGGCGGCCGGTGTGCACCCCAGCGCGGTCGTCGACGCGGCGGCTACGATCGATCCGAGCGCCACGGTCGGCGCCTTCTCGGTCGTGGGCGCGGGGAGCGTGGTGGCGGCCGGGGCCGTGCTCCACCCGCACGTCGTCGTCGGTAGCTCGTGCCGGGTGGGAGAGGGCGCCGTGCTCCACCCGCACGTCGTGCTCTACGACCACACCACGGTCGGCGCCCGCTCCGTCCTTCACGCCGGCACGGTGCTGGGTAGCGACGGCTATGGTTATGCGAGCCGTGGCGTCGAGCACCTGAAGCTGCGTCACGTCGGCCGCACGGTGGTCGAGGACGACGTGGAGATCGGCGCCAACTGCGCGATCGACCGTGCCCTCCTCGCCGAGACGCGGATCGGTCTGGGTACCAAGATCGACAACCTGGTACAGGTTGGACACAACGCGCGCCTCGGTCCCGGCTGTCTCCTGGTCTCGCAGGTGGGAGTCTCGGGAAGCACCGTGCTCGGAAAGGGTGTGGTGATGGCGGGTCAATCGGGCGTGGCGGGTCACCTCGAGCTGGGAGACGGCAGCCGCGTTTCGGCCAAGTCCGCCGTCTTCAAGTCGGTGGCTGCCGGTCAGACGGTGGCGGGCATTCCGGCGGTCGAGGCGGGTCGCTGGCGGCGCTCCCAGGCGCTCCTGGGCCGGCTGGATCGCATGCGGCAACGCATCCGCGAGATCGAGCGTGAGCTCGCGGCCGCACGAGAGGAGGAGTGACACAGGTGGGCACGACGCGCGACATCAACTGGATTCTCTCGGTGCTCCCGCACCGCTACCCGATACTGCTGGTCGATCGCGTCCTGGAGATGGAGCCGGGCAAGCGCATCGTCGCGATGAAGAACGTGAGCGTCAACGAGCCCTTCTTCGAAGGCCACTTCCCCGGTCATCCGGTGGTTCCCGGGGTCTTGCTGGTCGAGGGGCTGGCGCAGGCGGCCGGCATTCTCCTGCTGCACGGCGTTTCGGATCGCGAGTCGAAGCTGCTCTACTTCACCGGGATCGACCGCGCGCGCTTTCGCCGGCCGGTGGTGCCGGGTGACCAGGTCATCTACGAGGTCGAGCTTCTCCGCGCCCGATCCACCTTCGCCAAGCTGCAGGGCCGCGCGCTGGTCGACGGCAAGGTCTGCACGGAGGCGACCTGCAGCTCGAGCATGGTGGACCGGTGAGCGCCGTTCATCCGACCGCGGTCATCGATCCGAGCGCCGAGCTGGCCAGCGGCGTCTCGGTCGGTCCCTATGCGGTGATCGGCGCCGACGTGGTCGTCGACAGCGGCACCGAGATCGGAGCCGGCGCCCAGATCCAGGGCCCGACGAGAATCGGCAAGGGCAACCGGATCTACGCTCAGGCCTGCGTCGGCTTCGACCCGCAGGATCTCAAGTTCAAGGGTGAGCGCAGCTATCTCGAGATCGGCGACGAAAACACGATCCGCGAGTTCGCCACGCTGCACCGGGGCACCGAGCTGGGCGGCGGAGTCACCCGGGTCGGCAGCCGGAACCTGTTCATGGCCTACACCCACGTCGCTCACGACTGCATCGTGGGCGATCGCACGATCTTCGGCAACGCCTCGACCCTGGCCGGGCACGTCGAGATCGGCGACGACGCGATCCTGAGCGCGTTCTGCGCCGTGCATCAGTTCTGCCGCGTCGGGCGGCACGCCTACGTCGGCGGCTACACCGTGGTGACCATGGACGCGCTGCCCTTCGCCAAGACCGTCGGCCTCAAGGCGGTCTGCCTCGGCATCAACCGTATCGGCCTGCAGCGGCGAGGGTTCGACGAGGACCGGCTGCGCGTGCTGGAGAGCGCCTACCGCACGATCGTGCGCTCCGGGCTGAACACCACCGATGCGCTCGCGCAGCTGCGCGCCAAGCACGAGGGCAACGAAGACATCGGCTACATCGCCGAGTTCATCGAATCGACCGAGCGGGGGGTGCTGAAGACGCCGCCGGGGCGCGGTGGATCGCGGGGAGGATCGACTGACTGAGGCGGCGGCGGTGCGCGTCGGCGTGGTGGGCACCGGCGCGATGGGCCGCCATCACGTCCGCCTCCTGGCCGCGATGCCGGATGCCGAGCTGGTCGGCATCTGCGATCGCGACCCGCAGGTCGCGGCGGCGGTCGCGGAGCGCCACGAATGCCGGGTCTACGAGTCGCTCGACGCCTTGACCGAACGGGTCGATGCCGTGGTGCTGGCGATACCGACCGTGCAGCATGCGGAGATCGGGGTCGAGCTGCTGCGCCGGGGGCTGCACGTCCTCATGGAAAAGCCGATCGCCTCCTCGCTCGAAGAGGCCGACGCGCTGGTCGCGGCCGCCGAGCGCAGCGTGCTCTCTGTCGGCCACGTGGAGTTCTTCAATCCAGCGGTACAGAAGCTCCTGAGCCTCGACGCGCCGCCGGGCTTTCTCGAGATCCATCGCATGGCGGCCTTCAAGCCGCGCAGCCTCGACATCGACGTGGTGCTCGATCTGATGATCCACGACATTCAGGTCCTGCACGCGCTCGATACGAGCCCCATCGCCGAGATTCGCGCCACCGGCATCAACGTGCTCACCGACCGGGTGGACATCGCCAGCGCGCGCATCGAGCTGGAGTCCGGCTGCGTAGCCAACATCACCGCCTCGCGAATCTCCGCCGAGAGCATTCGCAAGCTGCGCGTCTTCCTGCGCAACACCTACTACTCGCTCGACTATCACGAGCAGACCCTGCGCGGAGTTCGCCTGGACGTCGGCTCGCCGGATCGGCAGCTGCGGCCGGACAACCCGCGAGTCGAGCATGGGAATCCACTACGCCTCGAGCTCGAGGCCTTTCTGAGCGCGTGCCGAGGCGAACCGTCCGTCATCGTCGATGGAGCCGGCGGTCGTCGGGCTCTCGGCACGGCGCTGCGCGTCGCCGAGGCGATCGAGGGGGAAAAGACACATGGGTGAGATCGAGATCGGAGTCCTGGGGGGCAGCGGCCTCTACGAGATGGAGCGGCTCGAGGTCCTGGAGGAGAGAAGAATCGAGACGCCGTTCGGCGACCCCTCGGACGCGTACGTGATCGGCATGCTGGAGGGCAAGAAGGTCGCGTTCCTGCCGCGCCACGGGCGTGGCCACCGGCTGCTTCCGTCGGAGATCAACTACCGAGCCAATATCTTCGGCATGAAGGTGCTCGGGGTCGAGTGGCTGATCTCGATCTCCGCGGTCGGCTCGCTCAAGCTCGAATACCAGCCGCAGGACGTGCTGGTGCCCGACCAGTTCTACGACCGGACGCGCCACCGGCCCGACACCTTCTACGGCAACGGCCTGGTGGCGCACGTGAGCTTCGGCGACCCGGTCTGCGCGGAGCTCTCGGCGTGGCTCGCCGAGGCGGCGGAGGCCTCCGGCGGCCGAGTTCACCGCGGCGGCACCTACGTCTGCATGGAGGGGCCGGCCTTTTCCACTCGCGCCGAGTCCGAGACCTACCGCGCGCGCGGCTTCGACGTGGTCGGCATGACCAACGTGCCCGAGGCGAAGCTGGCGCGCGAAGCCGAGATGAGCTTCGCCACCCTGGCGATGGTCACCGACTACGACTGCTGGCACGAGGAAGAGGAGGAGGTGAGCACCTCCGCCGTTCTGGAGGTCCTACACGCCAACGTCGACTTCGCCAAGGAGGCGATCCGCAAGGTCGTCGGCCGCATTCCGGCGGGCCAGCCGAGTCCCTACCGCGGAATCCTGCGCCACTCCCTGCTCACCGACCCGGCTCGGGTACCGGAGGAGACCCGGGCGGCTCTCGAGCCCATCGTCGGGCCCTACCTGTGACCCGCATCCTGATCACCAACGACGACGGCGTCTTCTCCGAGGGCATCAAGCTGCTCGCCGAGGCGCTGGAGCCCCTGGCGGAGGTGACCGTGGTCGCGCCCGATCGCGAACAGAGCGCGTCGGGCCATTCGCTCACTCTTCACCGGCCGCTGCGCATGCGGCAGATCGAGGAGCGCACCTTTTCGGTAGACGGCACGCCCACCGACTGCGTCAATCTCGCCGTCGGCTGGCTGATGAAGGACGCGCCTCCGGATCTGGTGGTCTCGGGCATCAACTTCGGCAGCAATCTGGGTGAGGACGTCACCTACTCGGGAACCGTCAGCGCGACCTTCGAGGCCATGCTGCTCGGAATTCCGTCGCTCGCCCTCTCCCAGGAGGTCAGCGAGCACTTCTCGTTCGAGCCGGCGGCGCGCGCCGCGCGAACCATCGTCGAGATCCTCCTCGGCGCCGATCTCGCGGCCGACCTGCTGCTCAACGTCAACATTCCGGCGGCGCCGATCTCGGGCGTTCGGGTCACCAAGCTCGGCCGCCGGACGTACAGCCAATCGGTGGTGGAAAAGAAGGATCCGCACGGACGCCGGTACTTCTGGATCGCCGGCACGCCGGAGTGGGATGCCGAGGAAGGGACCGACATCTACGCCGTGACCCAGGGGCAGGTTTCGATCACGCCGCTGCACCTCGACCTGACCGACTACCGCGGGTTGGAGTCGTACGACTGGCTGACGGCCAAGCTGGGCGGGCTGGCGGGCGGCCGGTGACCGAGGACTTCGGCTTTCGACAGCGCACCATGGTGCGCAAGCTGGAGGAGAAGGGGATACGCGACGCGCGGGTGCTGGCGGCGATGGCCGAAGTGCCGCGTGAGCTCTTCGTCGGCGAGCATCTGCGCAGCCAGGCCTACGAGGATTTTGCGCTGCCGATCGGCGGCGGCCAGACCATCTCGCAGCCGTGGGTGGTGGCGCGGATGACCGAGCTGCTGCGGCTCGACGAGAGCCACTCGGTGCTCGAGATCGGCACCGGCTCCGGCTACCAGACGGCCGTTCTGGCCAAGCTGGCGCAATGGGTCTACAGCCTCGAGCGGGTCGGAGATCTGGCGCGGCGCGCCATCCGGCGGCTGCGCGAGCTGGGCTTCGACAACGTCAAGATTCAATCTTTCGACGGCTCGATCGGGTGGAGCGACCGCGCCCCGTTCGATCGCATCCTGGTCACGGCGGGGGCGCCGAAAGCGCCGCCTCCATTGCTCGACCAGCTCGCGGTGGGCGGCCGGATGGTGGTGCCCGAGGGTGGGCGTGACCGGCAGCGGCTGGTGGTCTATCGCAAGCTTCGCCACGGAGTTCGGCGAGAGGTCGGAGAAGGGGTAAGCTTCGTGCCGCTCACCGGGCGTCACGGTTGGGTGAGCGACGAGAAATGAAAGGTCTATACGAGCGCTTCCATCAGCTGACGACCGACCTGCTGCACTGGGTCGAGGCCTTCGCCGCCACGCCCTACGGCGGGTGGGCGCTGTTTCTGCTGGCCTTCGCCGAGAGCAGCTTCTTCCCGATTCCTCCCGACGTACTGCTGATCGCTCTCTGCCTGGGCGATCCCGGGCAGGCGTACTGGTTCGCCACGATCTGCTCGGTGGCCTCGGTGCTGGGCGGCATCCTCGGTTACGGCATCGGCTTCTTCGGCGGGCGCCCGGTGCTGCGGCGCCTCTTCGATCGGCGCAAGATCGAGGCGGTCGAGCTCCTCTACGATCGCTACAACGCGTGGGCTACCGGCATCGCCGGCCTCACGCCGCTGCCCTACAAGCTCTTCACCATCTCGGGCGGGGTATTCGCGATCAACTTCAAGATCTTCGTGGTCGCCTCGATCGCCGCCCGGAGCCTGCGCTTCTTCGTCGTCGCCGCGCTGATCAATTACTTCGGCGAGTCGGCGAAACAGCTGATCGACAAGCACCTCGGGTGGCTCTCGATCGCCTTTGTTATCCTGCTCATCGGCGGCTTCTACATCGTGGGCAGGGGGTTCGGCAGGATCGGCCCCGGGCCGGAGGAGCGACCGGAAGAGACCCATGGATGATCTGAAGCGGCACATTCGCGAGATCCCCGACTACCCGAAGCCCGGGATCCTCTTCTACGACATCACCACCCTGCTGCGTGACCCCTGGGCGCTGCGGACGACCATCGACCGGTTCGCCGAGAGGTTCATTGGCGATCACGTCGACAAGGTCGTGGGGATGGAGTCTCGAGGCTTTCTGTTCGGTCCGATCCTGGCGTACAACCTGAACGCCGGGTTCGTACCGGTGCGCAAGCCGGGCAAGCTCCCCTCGGACGTCGTCACCGAAAGCTACGACCTCGAGTACGGCACCGACACCCTCGAGATGCACGACGACGGCATCGCCGACGGCGAGCGGGTGCTGATCGTCGACGACCTTATCGCGACCGGCGGCACCGCTCAGGCGACGGCCAAGATGGTCGAGACCGTGAGCGGAGAGGTCGTGGGCTTCGGCTTTATCATCGAGTTGACCTTTCTCGCCGGCCGCGACCGTCTCGAGGGGTACGCGGTCGAATCCCTGATCCGGTATTGACGGCCCGCTACGCCCTCCGAGCCCTTATAATCCCCGGTTGCGACGCGGCTGTAGCTCAGGTGGATAGAGCGGGAGCTTCCTAAGCTTTAGGTCGGGGGTTCGAGTCCTCCCAGCCGCACCATCCCTCCGCCAGACCGGTCGCCGAAGCGCACCCGAACAGAACGACTGCGAGTAGAGAATCATGAGCACCCGACTGACCAGAAAAGAGATCAAACGTGACGGATTCGCCGAGAGTGTCGGCGGCTTCTTCGGCTTCGTCAGCGCCAACATAAAGGCCATCCTGCTCGGCGTCGTGGCCCTGGTAGTGCTGGCGCTGGCCTTCGCCGGCTACCGGGCCGTGGCCGAGAGCCGGGCGGCGAACGGCAACCGGGCCTTGGCGGAAGCGCTGAGCGTCTACCAGGCACCGGTCGACCCCGTGGCGCCGAAACCCGACGACCCTGCCGCGCCGAGCTTCGCCGACGAAGCCAGCCGGCTGGCGGCCGCCAAGGCTCGATTCACCGAGGTGATCGACGAATTCTCCGGCACCGATGCCGGAGACGTGGCGGTCGCCTATCTCGGTTCGATCGCCGCCGCGGAGGGCGACCTGGAAGGTGCGCGCGAGCGCTGGCAGCGCTTTCTCGATCGTCAGCGCGGCCACCTCCTGGCGCTCGAGATTCGGCTGAACCTGATGGCCGTCGACATTGCCCTCGGACGCGGCGAGGAGCTGGTAGACGAGCTGCGCGCCGAGCTCTCGGCGGCGAGCTCCGACCTCCCTGAGGAGGTGCTGCTGAATCAGCTCGGCCGGACCCTCGAATCGCTGGGGCGCGATGGCGAGGCGGTCGACATCTACAAGCGCCTGGTGCAGGACTACCCGCTCTCTCCCTACACCGGTCGAGCCAGCGAACGACTCGAGGAGCTCGAGTCGGCCGTCGAAGAAGCCGCCTAGCTTCGCTAGCCGGTCGACCGGCCGAAGTCGGCGGCGAGGATCGCGAAATCGCGGCCGTCGATGACGTCGTCGGCGTTGAAGTCGAGCAGCATGTTGTAGGTCGGGTCGCCGAACTCGGCGCCGAAGCTGCGCGCGAACTGCTCCATGTCGATGGCGTCGACGCTGCAGTCACCGTCGACGTCGGCGGGGAGGTGGACACGCCCTTCGATCTCGTACGCCCAGATGAGCTGCGTGAACTCGTTCGGCGGACTCGCCTGATCGCGACCGCTGAAGCCGAGCACGACTCGGCAGCCGAACTCGTTGCGGCCCGCGCGGTAGCGGAAGACGGCCTTTCGCTTGCTGCTCTCCCCGACGACCGGGGTCGCCACGCGCTCGCCGTTGAGCTCGAGGTAGGTCTCCTTGAGCTTGATGCCGGCGCCGGACGCCGACTCGAAGACCGTGGCGGTGAAATCGGTTGCCCCGTCCAGGGCGTCCGAGAACGGCTCGAAGCGACCGGGCACCGGCGCCAGGGTGTCGATGCCCAGGATCTGGTCCGCGAACAGGTCGGCGATCACCTCGTAGCCGGCGTTGTTGGGGTGGCCGATGAAGTCGCGGTCCTCGTTCGAATAGAGGGTGTCGAAGACATCGGCGTCGACGAATGGATTGAAGCGCGCCCACAGATCGGCAAACGGCCGCTTGCGATCAGCGGCCACCGCGTACAGATCCCAGTTGAGCTCGCGGGTGAGAGTGTTCGAGGTGTCCTTGCGGGCAAACTTGGGGCGCGGCAACACCGTGCCCAGCAGCACCTCGAAGCCCGCGCCTCGGGCCCGGCTCCCCAGCTTCTCGAGGTTGGCGATGATCGACTCGATGGAGACCACGCCGTCGTGGGCGAGGTTGACGTCGTTGGTGCCCTCCATCAGCAGGAAATGGGTGCCGCCGCCGGCGATCGCGCTGTCGATGCGGGACTGCGCCTCGAAGGTCGTCTCGCCGCGCAGCCCGAAGTTCTCGATCTCGACGTCCATCCCGGCCTTCTTGAGCCGCTTCTGGAGCTTGGGTGGGTAGCCGGGAGGCGAGGCCGTGTCACCGAAGCCCTCGGTGATGCTGTCGCCGAAGGCGACCATCCGATCGGCGGCGACGGCGGGCATCGCCAGCAGCAGGGCGAGCAGGAGAGCCAGCGTGCGTCTCACGGCAGGTCCCAATAGCCGCGGTCGACCGATCGGTCGGGCAGCCTCAGTTGGATCGCCATGGGCCCGTCGAGCTCGATCGCCGGGCGCCCGGGATTCGTTTCGAG
>JAHEKO010000395.1 GCA_024638355.1 Acidobacteriota bacterium | reverse complement strand
CGCCGGGAGTCGACGTCACCCGCTGGTCTCGCTACTGGCCGGAAGCCTTCAACGGCGTGGTCATCCGAATGGCCCTCCTCGCCCTGGTCCTCGGCGCCACCGAATAGCCCCTATTTCGGGGCCGGGCTCAGTCGGTGTAGTGGCGGGGGAGGGCCTGGCTGCGCAGCCTGAAGAGCACGCGGTCCGGGTGCTCGAAGCGATTGCACAGCATCATCGCCGCCATGACGTACGGCTTGTGCGACGCCTCGCGGTAGGTCGCCAGCCGGTAGCGGTCGAAGACGCTCTCGGCGACCTCGCCCGCCTCGCAGGTGACGCCGGTGATGTCCGCCGGCAGGCAGTGCATGTACAGGGCGGTGCCGCCGCGGGTCGTGGCCATCAGCTCCTCGGTGCACTCCCAGTCCTTG
Organism: Acidobacteriota bacterium; assembly: GCA_024638355.1. GTDB lineage: Bacteria > Acidobacteriota > Thermoanaerobaculia > Multivoradales > JAHEKO01 > JAHEKO01. The sequence continues at coordinate 3,586 of JAHEKO010000395.1, read as the reverse complement.
TGCTTCTCGTTCATCGCCAGGCCCTCCTTCTCGAGAGCCTCGAGCTTGTCGGCCTGGCCCGCGCGCAGGTACTCGGTCCGCTGCCGCATGACCTCGTAGGGCGCCCAGCTCTTGGGATAGACGACGTCCGCGCCCTCGAAAGCCTCCGCCATCGAGTTGACCACCGAGAACGAGCCGCCCGACTCGCTCGCCTGGCGCCGCGCGACCTCGCCCAGCTCGGGCATCAACCCGTAGCCCTCGGGGTGGGCCAGAACGACCTCCATGCCGAAGCGGGTCAGCAGGCCGACGATGCCCTGCGGCACCGAGAGCGGCTTGCCGTAGGCGGGCGAATGGGCCCACGTCATGGCGATCTTGCGGCCACGCAGCTCCTCGAGCGAACCGAAGGTGCGCTCGAGGTGCATGAGGTCGGCCATGGTCTGGGTCGGATGGTCACGATCGCACTGCAGGTTGAGGATCGCCGGCTTCTGCGGCAGCACGCCCTGGCGGTGTCCCTCGGCCACCGCCTCGGAGACCTCCGCCATGTACTCGTGTCCCTCGCCGATGAACATGTCGTCGCGAATGCCGATGACTTCGGTCAGGAACGAGATCATGTTGGCGGTCTCGCGTACGGTCTCGCCGTGGGCGACCTGGGTCTTGGTCTCGTCGAGATCCATCAGTGAAAGCCCGAGAAGGCTCGCGGCGCTGGCGAACGAGAATCGGGTGCGCGTCGACTTGTCGCGGAAGATGGAGACGGCGAGACCGCCGCGGAAGGCGCGGGCGTCGAGGTTCGCCGCGTAGAAGCGCTCGAGGATCTCGGCGGTCAAGATCACGGCCCGGAGGTCGGCCTCGGATTGCCTCCAGGTGAGCAGAAAGTCGTTCTCGTACAGGTTGGTGTGGATTCCCTTGAGAACCTCGAGCCTGGTGCGAATCTCTTCCCTCATCTCGACCTCCGGCAGAAAGACAGAGTAAGCGGCGCCGGAGCCGCCGTCAAACCCTTTCGAGAAGCGCGTGTAGGATCGGCAGCGAGCAGAATCCGCCCATGTCGCCAACCTCTCCGACCCTCCTCACGATCGCCCTCTCCATCGTTCCCCTCGCCATGGCGCCCCGACCCGTTCACGCCGAGGAGATGGAGCTCGTGCTCGATCCCGACCAGAGCGCCGTCCGCTTCACCCTGGGCGCGACGCTGCACAGCGTCGAGGGCACCCTGCGCGTCACCGGCGGCAGCTTGCGCTTCGACCCGAACGGCGGCCCGGCCGGGGGCGAGATCGTGGTCGACGCGCGCTCCGCCGACACCGGCCACGAGGCGCGCGACGGCGACATGCACGACAAGATCCTCGAGACCGACCGCTTCGGCGCGTTCGTCCTGCGGCCGACCGAGGTCGTCGGCGCGGTCGACCTGGCCGGCACGAGCACGATCGAGCTCCGCGGCGAGCTCGAGATCCACGGCGGGACGCACCCGGTCTCGCTCCCCGCCGAGGTGACCGTGGAAGGCGACCGCGTCGTGGGAACCGCCGGCTTCACCGTGCCCTACGTCGATTGGGGCATGAAGAACCCGAGCAAGTTCCTGCTGCGGGTCAAGAAGTTCGTCGAGGTGGAGATCGAGCTGGCGGGCACGCTGGCCGCCGCCGGCGACCGCTAGGACGACCCCCACCCGGCACGGGTTTCGCTCGAGATCAGGTTTCCTTTTACGCAGGAGCCTTGTCCAACTAGTGTGACAAGCCTGAGCGTGGTGAAACCGACCGAAAGCCCCCCACCCGCGCCGCCGCGTCCGACCGGCGAAGGCGAGCTGCTGGCCGCCTATCGCTCGGGAGATCGCGAGGCCGCGAATCTGCTGGTCGAGAGGACCTACACGGCGGTCTACGCCGCCCTCTTCCGCCTGACCGGCGGCGACCGCGATCTCGCCGCCGACCTCACCCAGGAGACCTACCGCCGGGCCTGGCAAGCGCTGCCGCGCTTCGAAGGCCGATCGCGACTCGCGACCTGGCTCTACCGCATCGCCTACACGACGTTCCTCAACCACGTGCGCAAGCCGCGACCGCTCCCTCTGCCCGAGGAGGACCGCGCGGAACCGGTGGCGGACGACCCCGACCCCGAGGAGAGCGTCGCGAGCCGGGCTCTCGATCGGCGGCTGCGGGCCTACGTGCTCCAGCTGCCCGACAAGCTGCGCTACGCCATCACGGCACGCTTCTGGGGGGAGCGCCCGATACGCGAGATCGCCCGAGCCGAAGGGGTCACCACGGTCGCCATTCGCAAACGAATCAAGAAAGCGCTCGGCCTCCTGGCCGACGCGCTCGGAGAGGAAGCCCGATGACACAGCTCAATCGCCAAGAGATCGAGCGCCGGCTGGCCGACCGGCCCGCGCCTCCGCCGCCGGCGGAGCTGCTGGAGCGAATCCAGGAGGAGATTCCGGACGCCGGCGAAGTCTGGTCCGCCGACGCGTCGCGACCCTCGCCAACCCCGCGCCGCTGGCTGATCGCGGCCTCGGTGGTGATCGCGGTGGGCGGCGGCCTGCTCGGCTACCGAACGCTCCAGGAGACCGACGTCGACGCCCTGGCCCTGGACACCGCAAAGCCGGAGTCCGCTGCCGACCAGCCCGCCGCCGATCGATCCGCCGACATCGCAGTCGCAACGATCGAGTCGCCCGTGGCGATCGAGCCGCAGCCGGCTCCTCCGGCAGCCGCGCCGATGCCCTCGGGCAGCGCCTCGGTCCGGGTCACGGGCCCCGACGGCGGCCAACTGCCCGGAGTGGTGGTCCAGCTGCGCAGCGGCGGCGCGAAGCGCACCCAGGTGACGGGGGCCGAAGGAGAGACCGAGTTTCGGGAGCTGGACGCCGGCTCCTGGGAGCTCGCGGCGACCCTCGACGGCTACACGCCGGAGGAGCGTCCGAACGTCGAAGTCCGTCGCGAGCGGGAGTCGACCGTCGAGATCGAGCTCAGCCCGGTGGCCGAAGAGGTCATCACGATCACCTCGCAGAGCCCGCTGCTGGACGAGAGCCGCAGCGAGCTCGCCAAGCCGCGAGCGAAGCGGGTGCCGATACCCGACCCGGCTCCGCTGGTCTCGGCGGCTCGGCCCCGGCCCTCCACGCTCGAAGCCGTGGGCTACCTGGGCGGCGCCGAGTCACGAGGCGCGGCTCCGCCGTCGACCGGCGGCACCGACGAGCCGAACGACCAGCCATACGGCGACGTCTTCTACCGCGAGTACGGCGTCAATCCGTTCATCGACACCGAGGACGACCGCTTCTCGACCTTCGGCCTCGACGTGGACACCGGCTCCTACTCGATCGCCCGGCGCTATCTGGACGACGGCAACCTGCCGCCGCGCGAGGCGATCCGGATCGAAGAGTTCCTGAACTACTTCGACTATGGCGACGCAGCGCCAGAGGAGGGCGACTTCTCCCTGCACGCCGATCTCGGCCCCGCCCCGTTCGCCACCGGTGTGCGCTACCGGCTGCTCCGCTTCGGCATCCGCGGCCGGGTCGTCGATCCGGCGAACCGCAAGCCGGCCACGCTCGTCTTCGTGGTCGACGTCTCGGGCTCGATGGCCCGCGAGAACCGGCTCGGCCTGGTGCAGCGCAGCCTGACCCTCCTTCTCGACCAGCTTCGCGACG
>JAHEKO010000394.1 GCA_024638355.1 Acidobacteriota bacterium | reverse complement strand
GTGTCGCCGACGTTGATGTCGGTCAGGCGATGGCCGAGCTCGTTGGCCTCGAGGAGCTCCTCCTCGGAGACGACGATCGGGAAGCCGCCGCTCTCGAACATTCCCGACAGCAGCGGCAGCCAATCGTAGGTCTCGTCGTCGAGGATGGCGTCGGCGATGCTGTGCGGCTCCTCTTCCCAGGGCCACATGAACTTGGAGCGATGGCTGGCGGCGTAGTGGAGCTCGTCCTGGATGACCTGGGGATCGATCTCGCTGATGCGGGCGGCGAGCTCGGCGCGCTGCGCCCGCGTGTCGGAGCGCGCCGTTGCCGATCCGAGCACGCGCTCGGCGAGTCGCGCCGCCAGGGCGTCGTAGGCGCGGACGAGGGGCGACGCGCCGCGGGTCTGGACGGCGTGAAGCGCCGGCATCGGTCCGATGTCCAACACCTGGCGCGCTTCCCTCCAGCCCAGGACGTAGGCGGCTGCGAAGGCGCCGCCGCCGGTCTGGATCAGCAGCCGATCGAGCCGACAGCCGGAGCGCTCCAGCGCGGAGACGATCTCCCAGGTGAGGGTCTCTCCCCCTTCGATCACCAGGCCGTTGGAGGGTCCCTGGCAGGTAAAGGGGAGCGACCCGCCGTCGAGGGCCTCGGAGAAGCGCAGGTAGCAGGGATCTCCCGCCTCGCCCGCCTGGCGCTCGCACTGCGTGAGCCCCACGCCCGGCGAGGAGAGCCGCTCGTGCACGAAATCGTCGATGTCGTCCGGAACGTAGACGTCGATCGGCCAGTCGACGCTGCGCGCCAGGAGCGTCGCCGCCCAGGCGGCGTTGCCGCAGCTCGAAATCGCCAGCCGGGCACGATCTTGCGGGCCGGCGCCGCGCAGCCGCTCCTCCATCAGGAGCCAGAGCATCAACCCGGCCAGGTGTCGTCCCTTGTGGGTACCGCCGACGTTGCCGGTCTCGTCCTTGATCCAGACCTCGGAGCAGCCCAGCTCTTCGGCCAGGTTGGGATGCGAGCCGAAGGGCGTCTCGCGGAAGCCGATGCCGGCGACCTTCGCGACGCGCGCGTCCATCTCGCGCGTCATGGCCACGAACTCGTCGTCGGCCATGCCCCAGGCCAGGGCGGTCCGGTGGCTGTGCAGCAGCTCGCGGTAGCGAACGAACGGATTCGGCTCGTCGTCCAGAAACTGCTGTCCGAGGCGCTCGCGGGCGCTCGCGGCGACCTCGAGATGACGGCGGAGCACGTGGTCGACGTCGTCCCCCGGCTTGGCGTCGGGACACTGGAACGGCTGCCGTTCTGAGGGGTCGACCCGGCGCCCGCAGCCGGTACACAGCAGGTAGGAGTCGATCTCGGGCATGGAAGAAGTGCCAGGCTAATGGCCGACGCCGGTCTCGCGGTTGAACTCGACGATCCGCTTGTCCCAGGCCCCCACCAGATCGCGCAGGCCGACCCAGAAGCTCTGGTGCTCGCGCTTCTTGAAGTCCTCGACGCTGATCCCCTGCTGCTCCACCCAGGTGAAGTAGCCGAGGTTGAAGATGCGCCGGCGGTCGACGTGCGACAGCTCCCGGAGGTGGTCGACGCCGATCCCGAGCAGGTAGCGGCTGACGATCTCGGCGGCGTCGAGGGTCTCGAACCTACCGCCGCGAGCCGCCATCTGCTTGTCGCGCTCGCTGTCGTAGAGCTCGGCGCCGTCGGTCGCGACGGTCAGGATGACGTCGTTCTCGTCCATGTCGTAGTACTTGGCGATCTTGATCGCCGCCAGTGCGTTGCAGATCGACGAGAAACCGAGCCGCGAGAGCTTGGCCACCAGCTTGGGCTCGACGTCGAGCCGCGAGGTCAGGTATTCGCGGCCGGCGTCGGTGTTGAACACGAGGTCGAGTCCGTCGGTGGCCTGCTCGGTGATGCCGGCCACGAAATCGGTGTTCATCACGTTGTGGATCAGCGGCACGTGCTTGTCGCCGATCCCCTGGATGTTGTGCTCGCCGAAGCCGTTGTAGAGCAGGGTCGGACACTCGAGCGCCTCGGTGGCGACGACCAGACTGCCGAAGCGCTCCTTGAGGTAGTCACCGGCGGCGAGAGTGCCTCCGGAGCCGGTGGCCGACACGTACGCGCGCAGCCGGACGTCGGGCCAGCCCTCGCGCAGCCGCTCGAACACGCGGCGCATCGCACGCCCGGTGCACAGGTAGTGCACCAGGTAGTTCGCGAACTCGCTGAATTGATTGAAGATGATGTTCTCGGGGTCGAGATCGAGCTCGGCGCACTTGTCGTAGATCTCTTTGACGTTGCTCTCGGTTCCCACCGTGCGGACGATGTCGTCGGGATCGGCGACCCACCTCTCCAGCCACTCGAAGCGCTCGCGACTCATCCCCTCGGGCAACACGGCGACGCCGCGGCAGCCCATGATCCGCGAGATCGCGACCCCGCCGCGGCAGTAGTTGCCGGTCGAGGGCCAGATCGCCTTGTGCCGGGTGGGGTCGAACTGGCCCGTGATGATGCGCGGCGCCAGGCAGCCGTAGGCCGCCAGCACCTTGTGGGCGTGGATCATCGGGAAGCGGTCGCCCGGCAGGAGAACGATGCGGGCCGGCGTCCCGGTCAGCTCCCGCGGCAGCTCGATCCGCTCGGGAAGCTCGAGCGGGTAGCCGGGATCGGCGCCGTTGTGCCAGTGCACCCGGAAGAGGTTGCGCGGATCGGGCGCATCGCGGTCGACGTCGGCGAGCCCGCCGAGTACCTCCTCGGGAATCCGACGCGGCTCGGCCAGCTCGGCGAAGGTCGGCAGCGCGATTCGCGATTCGCGAAAGCGCGTAACGCTGTTGCCGTACGTCTCGCGGTCGACAATCTCGGTCTCGAGTCCTAGCGTGGGCATGCGTTCAAGGACCTCCCTGCGGTTCGGGCTCCCCTGCCGTCGTCAGGAGAGCCGTGCCATGCGTTCCCAGAGACGCGGCGCCGCCTCGGCCGCCTCGGCTCGGATCGCTTCCAGATCGCCGGTGAGCAGCCGCCCGTCGGCCACCACCTGGCGCCCACCGACCACCACGTGGCGCACCGCCCCCGACTCGACCGCGACCGCGTCGGCGGCGGCGCCGGCAGCGAGCGGCGCAAAGGTCGCTCCGAAGAGCTCGGCGGCCAGATCGTGCCCGGCGGCGATCCGGCTCTCGATCGCCTCGGGCGAATCGCCGTGAGCGCTCCCCTCGTGGCGCAGAAACTCGGCCTCCTCGTCGAGCCGTGAGGGATAGCCGTCGGTGCCCATCGCCACTCTGGGGCTCTCGGCGAGCGCCGGCGGATAGCCCACCTTGTTGCCGTGGTTCGATCGCGGATTCTGCATGAACCAAAGACCGTTCTCCGCCGCGAGCCGAACCTGCGCGGCGTCGAGGTGCACGCCGTGCGCCATGAGCGATCCCGCCGGCAGGCCGCCGAGCTCGAGCAGGCGCTCGAGCGGTCCGGCATAGCCGCGCTCACGGGCGTCGGCGACGTCGGCGCCGTCCTCGGCGACGTGGACGTGCGTCCGGGTGCCGAGCTCCGCGCACATCTTCCCGGCCCACTCGATGGTGGCGTCCGAAACGGTGAACGACGCGTGCAGCCCGACCAGGCCGACGACGTTCCGCCGAGTGTTCTCGGAGATGAAGCGAGCGCATTCCTCGAGTCCCGCGCGGGCCTCGCCGCCGCCGCCGTTGCGCTCGGTCGCCCCGAAGCAGAGGGCCGCGCGCATGCCGAGCTCGTCGCAGGCGTCGGCGAGAACGTCGAGCGAGCCCGCGATGAAGTTGGGCGACTCGTGATGATCGATCAGCGTCGTGGTGCCGGCGAGGAGCGACTCGGCCACGTAGTAGCGGGCCGAGGCGCGCAGCGAATCGCGATCGAGCGCGCGGTCGAGCCGCCACCAGAGGCGCTCGAGGATCTGGACGAAGTTCTCCGGCGGCGGCTGGGGCGGCGGCATGTCGAACGGCGCCAGGCCGCTGTAGATGTGGGTGTGGGCGTTGACGCCGCCCGGTCGGATCTCGCCGTCCCGACACTCGAGCGAATCGG
>JAHEKO010000393.1 GCA_024638355.1 Acidobacteriota bacterium | reverse complement strand
CCGGCCTCGTCGGCCTCGCCCGCCGGTAGCCCGGTCAAGAGCTCCAGGCCCTGATCGATGTGCGCGACGGGGTAGACGTGGAATCGGCCCGCCTCGGCCGCCTCGATGACGTCCTGGCGCAACATCAGATGCTCGACGTTGGACGCCGGGATCATCACGCCCTGATCGCCAGTCAGGCCGCGCCGCGAGCAGATGTCGAAAAAACCCTCGATCTTCTCGTTCACGCCGCCGATGGCCTGCACCTCGCCCTGCTGATTCACCGAGCCGGTAACCGCGAGCGACTGCGCGAGGGGAATGCGAGCGATGGCCGACATCAGTGCGTAGAGCTCGGCCGAGGACGCACTGTCGCCGTCGACGCCACCGTAGGACTGCTCGAAGACCAGGCTGGCCGCGAGGGCGAGGGGACGCTCGGCGGCGAACCGCGCGCCCAGGAAGCCGGCCAGGATGAGCACGCCCTTCGAGTGGATCGGTCCCGACAGCTCGACCTCGCGCTCGATATCGACGACCTCGCCCTTGCCGAGCCGGATGCGTGCCGTGATGCGGCTCGGGCGGCCGAAGGCGAAGTCGTTGAGCTGGTAGACGGAGAGTCCGTTCACCTGGCCGACCTTGCCCCCGTCGGTGTCGATCAGCAGCGTGCCGCGCTCGATCTGCTCCTGGATTCGCTCGCGCATCCGATCGTTGCGGAAGATGCGGGCGTCCACGGCGCGCTGCACGTGCTCGGGCCGGACGGTCTCGGAGTCCTCCTTGGCGGCCCAGTGATCGGCCTCGCGCATGAGGTCGAGGACGCGGCCCATGTAGAGCGACATCTTCTTCGAGTCCGCGACGTCGCGCGAGCCCTGCTCGATCACCCCGGCTACGGCCTGCCGGGTGAAGGGCTTGAGCTCCTTTTCACGCGCCAGCTTGCCGACGAGGCGCGCGTAGTGGGTGGCGTTCTCGGGGCTCCAATCGAGCTGTTCGGCGAAGTCCGCGGAGACCTTGAACAGCTCGCGGAAGTCGGGGTCGACGCGCGACACGAGGTAGTAGACCCACGGCGAGCCGAGCAGGACGATCTTCACCGACAGATCGGCCGGCTCGGGCTGCAGCGAGTAGGTGCTGAAGAGGCTCATCGCTTCGGCCAGGGTCTCGATCTTGATCTTGCGCGCCCGCAGGGTGCGCTTGAGGCCGTCCCAGGCGTAGGGGTGCTGGAGCAGCTTGTAGGCGTCGAGCACCAGGTAGCCGCCGTTGGCGTTGTGCAGCGCGCCCGGCTTGATCAGGGTGAAATCGGTGACCAGGGTGCCCATCGAGGGGATGTGCTCGATCCGCCCGACGAGGTTCTGGTACGTCGGGTTGTCCTCGTAGACCACGGGCGCGCCCTTGGTCTCGGCGCGGTCGACCAGGAGATTCACCCGGTAGCGCTTGTAGAGGCTCTCGGGGGTCTTCTGTCCCATCGCCTCCTCGACCGGGTCCCCCGGCTCGGCCTTCTGCTGCGACGCGAGCTGCTCGGCGTTCTCTACGATGTCGTTCTCGACCGCCTCGAGATGCTCGAGGATCGCCTCGTGCTCGGCGAACTGCTCGCGAATGTCCTCGAGCAGCGGCCCGACCGCGAAGCGCCCGACCTCGCGGTTGAGCTTCCGCACCTCGCGGCGCTTGCGGCGGCGCCAGCGCGAGAAGCGGCGGAGGAGGGTCTGGAGCTTGTCCTTGAGCTCGCCGATCTTCTCCTCCACGACCTTCTGCTCCTCTTCGGGCAGCTCGGCGAGCTGCTCGGGCGACATCACCTCGTCGCCGCGCCGGGGGGCGAAGAGGACCCCCACCGGCGTCTGGACCATCACCAGACCGCTCTCGCCGGCCTCTTGACTGAGCTCGGAGAGGGCGCTCGATTGCCGCTCCTCGATCTGCTCCTCGATCCGCTTGCGCCGCGCCTGGTACTCGTCGCTCTCGAGGGCTGCCTGCAGCGCGCCGCTCACCTCTTCGACCAGGTGCTCCATCGCCTTCTGCAGCTCGCTCCCCTTGCCGGGCGGCAGCTCGAGAAGGCGCGGCTGATGCGGCTGGCCGAAGCAGTGGACGTAGCAGAGGTCCGGCGGCGTGGGCCGCTCGGCGGCGGTGCGGGCGAGCATCTCCTGCACCGCGGAGTGCTTGCCGGTGCCGTCGGGGCCGAAGGCGAAGATGTTGTAGCCGTCGCGCTCGATGCCGATGCCGAACTCGACGGCCTCGACCGCTCGAGGCTGTCCGAGCAGGCCGCTCAGGTCTTCGAGATCGTCGGTCGTGTCGAACTCGAGACCCTCGAACTCACAGCGGCGGCGAAGGTCGGAGGCTCCCAAACGCTCCAGGGGCTTCACCAGACACTCTCCTTTCGGCTCGGGCGTGGACCCCGATCGACGTCAGCGTACTGCGCGGGGAGCGGGGCGGTCGCCACCCTCCGGGGCAGGCGGCGCGGCGGTCGGGCTACCGAGCGCGGAACATCCAGCCGAAGACGACCTTCGCATCGTGCGCGTCGCCTCCGCTCAGGTGGAGCTCGAAGAAGACGTCGCTCGCCTTGCCGGCCCGCCATTCGGCGCCACCGACGAAGACGGGGGCGATCTCGATCTCGCTCTTGTCGCCGCGCCGCGTCTCGCGCTCGATCCACGCCACTCGAATTCCGCCGCCCAGGTAGGGCTTGACGCTCGCGGAGGTCTTGAACAGGTAGTGCACCGGGATCTCAGTCGAGACGATCGTATGGTCGTCGCCGAAACCCAGCTCGAGATTGGGCTGAAAGCGCAGGTTGGGGACGATCTGGCCGAGATCCTGGTGAAACCCGACGACGACCTGATCGGGGTCGTCGGCCAGGCCCAGCCGGAAGCCCCAGCCGAAGAAGCCCATCTGCGCGCTGGCCGCCGCCGGCAGAGCTACGGCCAGGAGAACCCCCAGGAGACCCTTCTTCATCAGCTCGCTCACCTCCTACCTGCAGTCGAGGCAGCAAGGCGGATGCCACCGCAACGAGCCCTTGGCTCCTGGTACTCGGCGGCCATCCACCGCGCGGGGGCGGGCATTTTTTCCTACCCGACACGAAGGCTCGAGCTTGCCCCCTGGCTCGTTCCAGGCCGTCTCCGACCCGGAACGAGCTAGCGGCTGTGCACCCGGCGAGCTAGCCGATCGCCGGATCAGCTTTCGACTTGGCCTTTGCCGGGACCTTGGCCATGGGGACCCCGGACCTGCGGGCGCCGAAGCAACCCCTGTAGCTTCCCTTCTTCGTGTAGCCCTGGGCTCCGGTCATCCAGCTGCCGGAGATGTTGCCGGAGTAGACCAGGTCCTTGACGTCTTTGAACGTCCAGATGACGTGATCTCCGACCTGGATCCACCTGCCGCTGTGCACCCAGGGGCTCGACTTCCACGTGCCGTTCGACTTGAAGGTCTGCTCGAAGGTCCCGGTGATGCTGCCGTCGCACCCCCAATCCGTGGTGATGGACCACTTACCCGTGACTTTTGCCATGACGACTCCTTTCGTGATGCATGGGTTCGTGAACCCACTGCGTTGATTGCTCCCAAGTCCTCCGGGCTGGGCCTGTTGCGGGTGTCTATGCCCCTTCCCTACACCCGGCTCGCCGCAGAGGCAACGCCCCTCGGGGTGACCCGCACACCAGCCTGGTCGGGCGGCCCGCGCCACCCCCGAAGGTCGCTGGCCACCTTGGGCACTCGGGGGAAGTGCCACCCTCCTCGGGAGCGGAGACGCATGTCCATCGACGGCGAAGCTGCGAGACGTTCCCGCGGAAACGTCGGAGGGCCAGAACGGCGCCGGACCGTTGCTGGCAACACCAGTCCGCCGGAGCGTTACGGATGCCGGGCGGCCTGGCCGCCGTGGTTTCCGACGCGATCGCTGCCACGCCGAAGCCGTCCGGGCGCCGGCCATCGTCCCCGGTTCTTCGAGGTGCGGAGGCGGCGTGGCTCTGGGAGCGTTCCCGCGGGAACGCTTCTGGACAGGCAGCGGAGGGGGTCAGTTCTCCTCGTCTCGCCCGATCCACATCAGCCCGTCGAGCGCGAGCTGCAGATCGAG
>JAHEKO010000392.1 GCA_024638355.1 Acidobacteriota bacterium | reverse complement strand
GGCGTGAGCGAGAACCGGATCGTGTCGCCGATCCCCTCGCTGAGCAGAATGCCCATCGACGAGGCCGACCACACCAGACCCTTGATTCCCATCCCCGCCTCGGTCAGGCCCAGATGGAGCGGCTGCCGCGTCTTCGCGGCGAGCTGCCGGTACACCGCGAGCAGGTCGCGCGGCCGCGACACCTTGCACGAGATGACGATCCGGTCTTCGGTCAACCCGCACTCGAGCGCCTGCTCCGTCGAGCGCAGAGCGGACTCGACCATGCAGCCGTTGAGGATCTCCTCCGAGGTGAGGCCGAGATCGCGATCGGTGTTCTCCTGCATGCGGAGCATCACCAGCGCCGGGTCGAGCGAGCCGGCGTTCACCCCGATTCGCACCGGCTTGCCGCGCTCGAGCGCGATCCGGCAGATCGTGGCGAAGTTCTCGTCGCGCCGCTCGCCCGCCCCGACGTTGCCCGGGTTGATCCGGTACTTCGCCAGGAGGCGCGCGCACTCCGGATGCCGCGCGAGGAGGAGGTGGCCGTTGTAGTGGAAGTCGCCGATCAGCGGTGCCCCACAGCCGGCATCGCGCAGGCGCCCGGCGATCTCCGCAACCGCGGCCGCCGCGGCGTCGGTATTCACCGTGATCCGCACCAGCTCCGAGCCGGCCTCGGCCAGCTCGAGGCATTGCCGGGCCGTCGCCTCGGCGTCGGCGGTGTCGGTGTTGGCCATCGACTGCACCACGATCGGCGCGCCTCCGCCGATCCGAACGCCCCCGACGTCGACGCCCACCGTCTCGCTTCGCATTGCCGTGAGGATATCGCTCCGCGCGTGCCCAAAACGGTGCGCGGCGAGAACGCGGGCGTCAAAACCGTCCTCTAGAGCATGCGCCCTCTCGATCCGGACCTCCTCCCCGAATGGCTGCGCCGCCGCGCCCGCAAGCTGGCGCGCCAGAGCTCCCCGAGCCGCGTCCCGAACTCCGGCGAGCGCCGCGCCGAGACGCGCTTCCCGATCGCCAACACCGAGATCCGCAATCACGTGGCGGCCGCGCGCGTGGTCGACTTCGCCCGCGGCGGCATGGCGATCGAGTCGACTCAGTCGCTCCGCCCGGGCCGCCGATACACCTTCACCCTGACCATCGGCGAGCACATCGAGACCCTCGAAGCCCGCATCCTGTGGTGCCGGCTCGCCTCCACCCGGCGCCGCGCCGACGGTGAGGTCGTTCCCGTCTACCGCGCGGGCATCGAGCGCATCCGGCCGAGCTCGGAGTCCGCTGAGCCCTGATCCTCCGAAAACCCTCGACGAGGCGATCGAAGGCGCCCGCTCAGTCGAGATGCCCGCGCTCGGCGTCGCCCATCTCCACGCCGTCGGGGAAATACTCCTTCCACCGCCGGGTAACGGTCGCGGCCGTCTCGGGGTCGCAGGAGAGCTCGTCGGGGAAGCCGGGCGCGAGGCGGGCATCGATCACGACCGGCGCCTCGTAGGCCAGATGGTTGCGCGTCGCCCCGACGCTCGCCGCGTGGATATCCGCGGCCGGCTCGAAGCGCGTGAAGGTCGTCCACAGGAAGTTGATCGAGCTGCGGGCGGCCCTCTCCGGCTCGTCGGTCAGCACCAGAAGCGGCCAGCCGGCGAAGGCCCGATGGCGAGCGATGCGCTCGGGCAGCTCGGGGTCGCCGCCCTTGGGCGGCGCGCCGATCACCAGACAGCCGCGGCAGAAGACCTCCACTCCGGTGATCCCGGGCGGCACCTCGGCGGCCGAGAACTCCCCGGGCAGATCGCGCACCGGTTCGCCCAGACCGAGCCAGACGCCTTTCGAGCCTTCGTTGACCTTCGGCCCGGTGTAGTCGAGCGTATCCATGGCGAGGTTCGAAAAGACGAATAGATCGGTCTCGGTGCGGGTCCGCGCCAGGACGTGCTCGAGCACCGTCTTGAAGTCCTTGAGGTCGACGTCCGCGTCGGTGACCAGCAGGAACTTGGTGAGCGAGAGCTGTCCTTCGCCCAGAATTCGGAAGGCGCTGGCCATCGCCTCGCGCTTGTAGCGATCGCGCACGACCGCGCCGGCCAGCGAGTGGTAGCCGGTCTCGCCGTACGACCAGAGATCGCGCACTCCCGGCATCACCAGCGGGAAGAGCGGCGACAGGAGCTCCTGGAGCAGATCGCCGATGAAGAAGTCCTCCTGGCGCGGCTTGCCGACGACGGTCGCCGGGTAGATCGCGTCCCGGCGGCGCGCGATCGCTTCGACCTGGAAGACCGGATAGTCGTGGCGCAGCGAGTAGTAGCCGTAGTGGTCGCCGAACGGGCCCTCCGGGTGGCGCGTCGCGGGCGGCACCCGCCCGACCAGGGCGAACTCGGCCTCCGCGAGGAGCCGGTGCTCGCCGGGCCCGGGACAGACGCCGAGCCGCGAGCCGGCGAGGAGCGAGGCCAGCGCCAGCTCCGGGATGTTCTCGGGCAGCGGAGCGATCGCGGCCAGGATCAGCGCCGGCGGGCCGCCGAGAAAGACGGTGACCGGCAGCGCCGCGCCGCGCGCCTCGGCCTCGCCGTAGTGGAAGCCGCCTCCCTTGCCGATCTGCCAGTGCATGCCGGTCGTCCGCCGGTCGTGGACGTGCAGCCGGTACATCCCGAGGTTGTGGCCCTTCGAGTCGGGATGCTCGGTGTAGACCAGCGGCAGGGTCACGAACGGACCGCCGTCTTCCGACCAGGTGGTGAGCACCGGCAGGCGATCGAGCCGGACGTCGCGCTCGATCACCTCGGTCACCGGGCCCGAGCGGCGCTTGCGCATGCCGACCCGCAGCAGGTCGAGCCCGACGTCGCGCGCTCCCCAGAGCGCCGAGGGGGTCGGCGGCAGCAGCTCCTCGGCCAGCTCCACCAGCCGCCGGATCAGCTGGAAGGGGCGGTCGCCAAAGGCCAGCTCGGCGCGTTTCGCCGTGCCGAAGAGGTTGGTGGCGAGCGGAAAGTCGGAGTCCCGGACGTTGGTGAAGAGCAGCGCCGGCCCGCCTGCCGCGATCACCCGGCGGTGGATCTCCGCCGCCTCGAGCCGCGGATCGACCTCGGCCTCGATCTCGACCAGATCGCCATCCCGCCGGAGGCGATCGAGGAAGTCGCGGAGGTTGGTGAACGGTCGATCGCTCAAAGCGCGGCCAGTGTAGTGGAATGCGGCGCCCGTTCGCCGGCGGCTCGCCACGGTAAAGTAGCGGCGATGTTCTCCACAGGCTCCGACCAGGACCGCTTCCGGCGCGGGTTCCTGCTGCTCCTGGTGCTGGCGATCTCGGCGATCTTCTTCGTCATGATCCGCCAATTCCTGATGGCCCTCTTCCTGGCCGCCATCTTCAGCGGGCTCGCCTATCCGCTCTACCGGCAGATCCTCCGGCGCTTGAAGCGGCCGGCGCTCGCCTCGGTCCTGACGGTCCTGCTGCTGATGCTGGTGATCGTCGGACCCTTGTCGACGCTCCTCGGCATCGTCACCAACCAGGCGCTCGAGGTGAGTCAGGTCGTCGGACCGTGGGTTCAGGAGCAGCTCCAGAGCCCCGACGAGATCCCGTCGCTCCTGCCCGAGTGGATCCCCTTCCTCGACAAGCTCGAGCCCTATAAGGCCGAGATCATCCAGCGCCTCGGCGAGGGCGCCGGCAAGCTGGGCAGCTTCCTGTTCAAGAGCCTCAGAACCGCCACCCGCGGCACCGTGGCGTTCTTCTTCTACCTGTTCATCCTGCTCTACGCGATGTTCTTCTTCCTCAAGGACGGCCGCGATCTGCTCGACAAGATCCTCTTCTACACGCCGCTGCCGGCCGAGGACAAGGAGCGGATGCTCGACCGCTTCGTCTCGGTCACCCGCGCGACCATCAAGGGCACCCTGGCGATCGGCCTCCTCCAGGGGGCGCTCGCCGGCATCGCCTTCGCCATCGCCGGCATCAAGGGCGCGGCCTTCTGGGGCACGATCATGGCCGTGCTGTCGATCATCCCCGGCATCGGCGCCGCGCTGGTGTGGGTGCCGGCGGTGATCTACCTGCTGGTCAAGGGCTCGCTGGTCGCCGGCATCGCCCT
>JAHEKO010000391.1 GCA_024638355.1 Acidobacteriota bacterium | reverse complement strand
TTCTTGTCCAGCGGCTCGTTCGCGCTGAAACCGTCGATGATCCGCCCTTCCTCGTCGAGCCACCTCACCGTCACCCGCGCTCGCCACTTCTGGCTCGAAGCGTTGGTGTATTCGAGCTGAAAGCGGACGGCCTCCAGGTAGGCCTGGTTGTACGGCCGTGCGATGGAGGACTTGGTGAGCCGATCCTCCTTCCGATCGATTCGGATCCGGTGAAGGGTCACCGGCCCGTCCACCTCTCCGAGTTCGTTCCACTGGTCGAGGGCGAAGTCATAGCTCTTTACGACCTCCCCCGCGCTCAGACTGGCGCCGCCGAAGAGCGGTCCCAATACCGCGAAAAAAACGAGAATTCTCAACACCGATTTCATCGCTCGCACTCCTGTCGTAGTCGTGTTTGTTCTTGGATTCCGAGGGCCGGTCTGCTGAGGCAACCTCGCCGTAGATTCGCTGCGTCCCCGCCCCCGTCGCTCCACCCCGCCCTCTCGCGACGAGCGACGGCGAACGCTCGAAGTGCCGGCCGACGTCGGTTCACATCCTACGCCATTCACGGGATGGCACCGCCTGAAGACCGCGCGAGCCTCACGCGCGAGCGGTCAGCCAAGAAGCTCCCACCACGCCGGGACTCGCACGAACGGCATGTACTCGTGCCAGCCTAGACCGAACGAGAAGACGACGTGAATGGCGGGCGCCATGAGGACGGCGAGCGCCAGATAGCGAAGCAGCTCGCGGGTCGACATGCCGAGGGCCAGGGGCGGCAGGACGAACGTGGCGAGCGCCGGTGTCGTGTAGTAGATCCACCACGGCAGGCCGGCCTGCGCTCCGACTCGCCCGAAGATCATTCCACCGGCGATCACGACCAGCGCCACCCAGCCGATCGTTCGCGGCTTCGCGGGCCGCTCGCGGCTGCGGAGCGCCAGGCGCAGGACGCCGACGAAGACGATCAGCGAGACGACCACGAAGATCGCGAAGCGCGCGGTGCCGGGCATTCCCGGATGCTAGGCGAGACCCCTCGGCGGTCGCGCTCTCAGATGATCCCTACGGAACCGCATCCTCCACGATGTCGATCCAGAACGGCCGCGGCACCAGGAAGTCGTCGGTCCACTCGTTGAGCAGCACGCCGTTGGCGTCCTGGCTGTAGAAGAGGGGGGACTGGAGCGCGGTGTGCGACTCGTCGCCGGCGACGATGAACTGCTTGTAGCGGTTCGGGTGGTCGGCGTTGAGCGAGCCGTGCTCGGTGACGATGAGGTTGCGGAAGCCGACGGGATCGAACAGGAAATCGAGGAAGAAACGGTTGGTCAGATCGGCGTCGGTCTCGTAGAAGGCCTCGCGGATGGTGGTGTCGTTGTCGAGGCGCCAGCGGATGATCTCGGTGGACTGCCCCATGTCGTTGCAGGCGGTGCAGCTCGCCGGGTAGAACTGGCCGAACTGCCAGTCGGCGGCGCGCGCTGCGATGTCGCCGGTGGAGTTGAGATTCGCGGTCACCGGTCCGGCGTCGTTGAAGACGGTGAGCTTGACCTGGTTGTCGTAGAGCGCGCGGACCAGGAAGGGCGCGAAGGCCGCGGCGCCGACGCCGCCGGCGCTCGAGCCAGCGACGGTGATCCGGCTGGCGTTGGGGAACATCTCGCGGGCCAGGTCCATGCCGGCCGACTGGTTACGCACTCCGCGGTGGAAACGGATGATCGGCCCGGCGCCCGGCGGCAGGCCGAGCTCGCCTTCGATGTAGGCCTGCCAGGCCGGGTCGAAGACGTCGTTGTCGCCGGTGAAGACCGAGCCGTCGCAATAGGGCATGTAGACGATCGAGTAGTCGGCGAAGGGGTTGTCCTTGGAGTCGAAGTCCCAGATGCCGACCCTGGGAGCGGGCGGCTCCTGGGCTTCGGCGAGAACGTTGCAGTTGTAGAAGTCCTGCCAGCAGGCGCCGCCGCCCTGCTCGAAGATGAGCAGCCGCGAGGGGTTGCCCTGCCGCGTGAAGACCGAGTAGTCCGTACCGGCGATGCAGATCGGGCCGGCGCCCCCTTCGATGTCGAAAGTGTGCTTGGTCCAGCCGTCGCCCACGTCGGTGGAAGAGGCCGGCTCGAACTGGCCGAGGTATTTGAAGAGGCCGGCGTCGCCCAGCTCCTCGAGCGCCTGATCGTTGAGGCCCTTCGGGCCCTTGGCGTGGGCGGCCGTCGCGAGCGGCCCGCCGAGCAAAAGCGAGAAAAGGAGCGCCGCGAGCAGCAGGACGTGAGTTGCGATGTCGGAACGAAGACGATACTTCTTCATGTGGAGCTCCCCCGTGATTGGTGCCACTTCCCAGCCCTCCGGATCGAGGGCCATCCAAGAATGTCGGAGGAGTGTAGCGCAAAAGTGCGGGCGCGGCCCCTCGCATCCGCTCATGCGCATGGGCGAAAAAGACCCGACCGCCGGCGCCGACCCGGGCGGCGAAAGGCACGAGTTCGCGATCCGCGCGTCAGCGCGTCAAGCTGTGGAGCGTCCGGTGGGCGGCGGCGAGCCGCTCGGTGAGCGTGCGGGCCATGAAATGGTGCAGCGCGATGGCGAGGCGTGGCTCGTCGACCTCCATGCGGTGCAGAGCTCCGGCCGACAGGCGATGGACGGTGCTCGGCGTCTCGGCGACGGCCGAGGCGGTGCGCGAGGTTCCGAGGTAGAGCTCTTCCTGGCCGACCACCGATCCGGCGCCGACGGTCAGCAGCCGCACCGTTCGGCCGCCGCCCAGCTCGAGCTTCACCGTGACCCGTCCCGACTCGACGATGTAGATGTCGTCGGGCGGATCGTCCTGGCGCATGAGAACGTGCCCCGCCTCCACCTCGACGCGCTCCAGGTAGCCGATGAGCTTGGCGGTCTCGTCGGAGACGAGAGCCCTGGCCAGGCGCTGCTCGAACGGTAGGCCGGGCTCCCCCAGATCGAAGCGGCGGGCGAGCAGGATCTGGTCCTCGCACCACTCCACCGCGCGGTCGAGGCCGGGGAACCAGCGCACCACCACGCCCTCGCCATCGGTGATGCCGTTGTCCTCGAGCTGTTCGCGAACCTCGTCCGCGGCGTGCACGAAGATCAGGCCGGTGCCGTGGGCCTCGGCGAGCTGGCGCATCTTTACGAAGCCGAGCACGGCCGACGAGTCGATCCCGCTCACCAGCCGGAAGTCGAGGAGCACGAAGCGCACGGCGGGCAGGCCGCCCTCGCGCATCCGGCTCCGCACGCGCTCGACCAGCTGATTGGCGGTCCCGAAGAAGAGGAAGCCCTGGAGCTGCAGGATGAACAGCTCGTGACCATGGACCCTGAGCGCCCGCGCCTGCTTCACCGGCCGCTGGACCTTGCTCGCGTAGGTGGCGCCGGAGAGCACGCTCTTGACGACGTCGATGCGGCTGTAGTTGACGACGAACAGGACGACGGCGATGGCGATGCCCAGCCCGACGCCCTCGAGGAACCCGACCGTGGCGATCGCCAGGAGAATCGCGAGCACCACCAGGTAGTCGAGCCGGGGCAGCTTGAACCAGGCGTCCCACACCCACTCCACCAGGAAGACCAGACCGAGGAAGAGCAGCAGACCGCCGAGGATGGGCTTGGGAAAGAGCGTCAGCAGCGTCGAGCCGAAGACCAGGCACACGGTGCAGAGGCCGGCGGAGACCAGCCCGACCCACCGGCTCGCCGGCGCTATGCGGTGCCCGAGCACCGACAGCGAAAGGGTCTGGAAGCCGACCAGGCCGGCGCCGAGCCCGGAGACGACGTTGGCGGCGCCGGCGGCGCGAAGCTCGCGGTCGAGATCGATGTCGCGCTCGACGACCAGCTCCAGGCCGGTGGCGTTGAGCAGGAGGGCGACCATGCCGGCCAACATCACCGCCAGCATGCTGGGAGTCTGGGCCAGGATCACGCCCCACTCGACCCGCGCGAGCATCGACGGCGCGAGCGGCCGCCAGATCTCGCCGGCGGGGAACGCCTCGAGCAGCCAGCCGCGCGCGGTCGCCTCGGCCAGCGAGGTGCCGGTGGCCAGGAGCAGGCAGAAGAAGACGACGATGCCGCCGACGAGCATCGCCGGCAG
>JAHEKO010000033.1:4090-16413 GCA_024638355.1 Acidobacteriota bacterium | reverse complement strand
CCTCGTCAAAGAAACCTCCTGAGGTGGTCCAGGCGCTGCGCCAATTCGTCGAGCTGTTGCTGGGTCTCCGCCGTGATCATCTTCGCCTCGCGCGAAGGATAGCAAAGGCCGCGGCCAGCGAGCAGAGGAGCGGCACGAGCCACGGGGCCCTCACCGCCGGGCTGATGCCGGTGGCGCCGGCGACTCGCGCACGCAGGATGCCCTGCTCGAAAACGCCGAGTCGCTGGACCACCCGACCGTCGGGTCCGATCACGCCCGAGACGCCGGTGATCGCCGCACGCACCAGCGGCCGGCGCGCCTCGGCGGCGCGGAAGCGCGCCATCCGGAAGTGTTGCCAGGGAGCCCAGGTGTCGCCGTACCAGGCGTCGTTGGTAACGGTAGCCAGCAGGGTGGCCCCGGCGCGAACGAGGGCCGCCACCTCGCTGGGGAAGATCAC
This sequence comes from Acidobacteriota bacterium, assembly GCA_024638355.1. Lineage (GTDB taxonomy): Bacteria > Acidobacteriota > Thermoanaerobaculia > Multivoradales > JAHEKO01 > JAHEKO01. The sequence continues at coordinate 15,977 of JAHEKO010000033.1, read as the reverse complement.
CTCGAAGCAGATGGCCATGCCCAACCGCTCGCTCTGCCAGTCGATGAGCCGGGCTTCGTCTCCCGGGGTGAACTGTCCCGCCATGCGCGCGATCGTGCCGACGAACGGCAGCCAGTCGGCCAGCGGCACGTGCTCGCCGTAGGGCACCAGGTGCCGCTTGTCGTAGCGTCCGGCGATCCCGTCGACGCCGATCAGGAGCGCCGAGTTGTAGACGCGGTCGCCATCGCGCGTCACCGAGTTGAGCACCACGTCGCAGCCCCTCGCGGCGAGACGGGCGACGTCGGCCCGCAGCTCGGGGTCTTCCGCGGTCTTCGGCCAGGCGGCGGACTCGGGCCAGATCAGCAGAGCCCCTTCGACGTCGCAAGCCTCCTCCGACAGCGAGATCAGCCGTTCGTAGAAGCGCCTCAGCTTGGCGGGGTCGAAGTCGGTGAGATTCGGGATGTTGGGCTGCACGATGCGGATCTCTCGCGCCTGGCCCGGAGCCTCCTCGAGCGGCGGGCCGCCGGCCCAGCGCGCCCCGAACGCCAACAGGCTCAGGCAGACGCCGACCGCGGCGATCCCGATCGCCGGCCGCCACGCCGCCACGGCTCGCGCCAGCGCCGTGTTCGCCAGCAGCACCACGAAGGAGACGCCGTAGATGCCGATCCAGGCCGACAGCTCGAGCGCGCCCGGAACCTCGACCCAGGCGTAGCCGGCGAGGTTCCAGGGGAAGCCCGTCCAGATGTAGGTTCGCAGCCATTCCAGCGCCACCCACAGCGAAGGCAGGCCGAAGAGCGCCGTAGGTCCGCCCCGCAGCCAGAGGCGGCGGCCCAGCCCCGCGAACGCCCAGGAGTAGGCGCCGAGGTAGAGCGCAAGCAGGAGGAGCAGAACGATCGACAGCCAGCTCGACAGGGCGCCGAACACCTCGAGCGTGGGCCCGATCCAGCTCACCGCGAGCAGCCAGTAGGAGGCGCCATGAACGAGACCGAGCCACGCGGCACGGCGGTGGGAGAGGAGAAGCAGCAGAGGCGCGAGCGCGAGCCAGGGCGCCACGACGAGCGCCTGGCGTCCGAAGCAGAGAGCCCAGACGGCGCCTCCCAGCACCGCGACGACCCACGGAGCCGCGCGGCGGAGCCGGGTGGTCATCGGATGCGTGGCCACCAGCCGTCCGGTCGCGGAGCTACTCGGTGATCCAGGTCTCGAGCCGGAAGTCGCGGCGCACCTGCTCGGCGATGCCCTCGGCGACCTGGCGATCCGCGTACGGACCGATGCGGACCCGGTACATGGTCCGGCCGGACACCTCGACCGGCGACAGCAGGGCGGGATAGCCGCCGGCCCGCAGCCGGTCGACGACCCCCTGAGCCTGCACCTGGTTGTTGGACGAGAAGACCTGGACGACCAGCGCCCCCGCCGCCGTCGGCGCCGCGGTCACCGGTTCCGGCTCGCTCTCCGCCGCGGGCTCGGCCGCGGGCTCGGCGGCGGGCTCGGGCGCTTCGGCGACAACGGCCTCCTCCGCCGGCGCCTGGGCAGCCGGCTCTTCGACCGGCTCGGCTACCGGCTCCGGGATCGACTCGTCGGCCGGCTCGGGCCGGGGGGCCGGCGGGGGCTCCGGCTCGGCCGCGGCCGCGACATCCGGCGCCTCGGCCGTCTCCTGCTCCTGCGGGTCGCCCGTAAAGAAGTCGAGCCGGGCCAGCGACTCCCCATCCGGCTCGGCGGCCGCCTCGATCGTCTGCGCTTCGACGGTGCGGCCCTCCCCCGACCCCGCCCGGCGGCCGACCCAGACCCCCGAAAGGAACGCCGCCAGCACCGACACCAGCAGGACGACGAAGACCGTCAGCACCTGCCGGTTGGTGAGCGCGATCTCGTAGTAGCTTTGCCGAGCCGATCCGCTCACGAACCTCGATCCTCACCACTCCGAGGACCGAACGCCGTCAGGAGATCGATCGGCAGCGGGAAGATGACGGTCGAGTTCTTCTCCGAGGCGATCTCGGTCAGCGTCTGCAGATAGCGCAGCTGAAGGGTGACGCGATTCGCCGAGATGACCTCCGCCGCCTCGCCCAGCTGCTTGGAAGCCTGGAGCTCGCCTTGGGCGTGGATGATCTTGGCCCGCTTCTCGCGCTCCGCCTCGGCCTGCCGCGCCATCGCCCGCTGCATCTCCTGCGGCAGGTCGACGTGCTTGACCTCGACCGACGACACCTTGATGCCCCAGGGATCGGTGTGCATGTCGATGATCGACTGGAGCTCGGTATTGAGCTTCTCGCGCTCGGCGAGGAGCTCGTCGAGATCGGCCTGACCGAGCACCGAACGCAGGGTGGTCTGGGCGATCTGACTGGTCGCGAACAGGTAGTTCTCGACCTCGACCACCGCCTTCATCGGATCGACCACGCGGAAATAGACCACCGCGTTGACCTTGACGGAGACGTTGTCGCGGGTGATGACGTCCTGCGACGGCACGTCGTGAACGACGGTTCGTAGCGACATCTTCACCATGCGCTCGAACGGCCAGAAGATGAAGACCAGCCCGGGTCCCTTGGCGATCCGGCCCAGGCGTCCCAGCCAGAAGGTGACCGCGCGCTCGTACTCGTTGAGGACGTTGATCCACCGTGTCAGCACGATGATCGCCAGGAAAGCCACGATGGCCAGACCATAGATACCCATTACGCCACCTCGTCTCAGTAACCGTTCAAACCTCAGCGTCGGCGTCGGCGCCGTCGCCGGCCTCGGCCGGCCGTCGGCTGAGGCCGCGGACGCGTAGCAACATCCCGTTCACCGCCTCGACGGCGATGGGGTCCCCGGACTCTACCGCGTCGTCGCTGACGGCGTCCCAGATCTCGCCGTGCACGAAGACCTTGCCGCGCGGATCGAGCCGGGTCCGCGCGACGCCTTCCTCGCGGATCAGACCTTCCGTGCCGGTCCGCACCTGCTGCCGGTGTGCTCGCACGACCATGACGGTGAGGAACGCGACCACCACGCCGGCGAACAGCGTGACGCCCATGATCACATCGAGGCTGACGCGAATCGCCGGGTCGGCACTCTTGAACAGCATGAGCGAGCCGATCACCAGCGAGATGATGCCGGCCACGGTGAGCAGGCCGAAGCTGACGATCTTGACCTCGGCGATGAAGAAGATGAGCGCCAGGATGATGAGGGCGACGCCGGCGTAGTTCACCGGCAGCACCGAGAGCGCGAAGAACGCCAGGATGAGGCAGATGCCGCCGACGACGCCGGGCAGGACCGCGCCGGGATTGGACAGCTCGAAGTAGAGCCCGAGCCCGCCGATCGTCATCAGGATGTAAGCGATGTTGGGATGGGCGATGGTCGCCAGGAACTTCTGGAAGGCCCCCATCTCGACCCTCCGCACCCGAGCGTCCGCGGTCTGGACCGTTCGCGGCTCGTCTCCCCCTCCGGCCACCTCGCGGCCGTCGATCTGGGCGAGCAGCGACTCCAGGTCGTCGGCGATGACCTCGATCAGGTTACCTTCGAGCGCCTCTTCGGCGGTGTAGGAGCGGCTTTCGGTGATCGCCGCCTCGGCCAGCTCGACGTTGCGGTTGTTGCGGGTCGCCAGCGAGCGGATCGTGGCCAGAGCGTCCTGCTCGACCTTCTCCCCCATCGCGCCCTCGATGTCCTGGCCGTCGCCCATCACCGGCGTCGCCGCCCCGGTATTGGTTCCCGGAGCCATCGCCGCCAGGTCGGCCGCCATCAGCAGGAAGAAGCCGGCCGAGGCCGCCTGCGCGCCGCTCGGCGCGACGTAGACGACGACCGGCACCTCGGAGCCGAGCATGTCGGTGAAGATCTCGCGCGTCGAGGTCAGCAGCCCGCCCGGAGTGGACAGCTCGATCACCACGGCCGCGGCGCCCGAGCGCTCTGCCTCCTCGATGCCCTCGGCGATGTACTGCGCCGCCACCGGATGGATGATCGAATCCACCTCGAGATGCACGACCAGGGGAGCGGCGGCCTCCTGGCCGAGCGCCGCCCAGGCGCACAGAACGAGCATCGTCGCGGCGGCGATTCGGAAGGGCCGCATGGCTCGCCTTGTCATGCAATCAGTATACCGCTGCGCGGCCACGATCCGACGCGTGGGCTAAAGCTCCAACAGCGCCACCCGGGGAGCCAGGCAGCGGCCGGTCTCGCACGCCTGATAGGCCACCTCGAGCGTCACCGGTCCGTCCCCGGCCCGCGCCTCCCCAATGATCGATATCGAGCCGGAATAGGTCTCGAGCGGCTCGCCGTCCAGCTCGAGCCGATTCGTCTCGCCGCTCGGATACTCCACCTCGCGCAGCTCGCCTCGGGACGCGCGCAGCTCGACCCGGGGCAGCGACTCGACCGAGCGCCCGTAGAGGTGCCAGCCCTCGTCGATTCCGAGCACGACCTCGAAGCCGCGCCAGCCTTCGGCGTCCGGCGCCGATCGCCAGCGAGCGCTGGCCGAGACCGGGTCCTCCGCGGCTTCCGGGCTCCCCTCCTCCGCCGGCGCGGCGAGCCTGCGGGCCGCGAGAGCCATCATTCGAGCCCCGTCCGGCAGCTTCTCGATCAGACCCGTGAAGGCGTGCAAGCTCTTCGCCGCGACGTCGCGCCAGCGGGCGTCGCCGGTGCGCTCGGCCAGCTCCAGCAGGTTGAGCACGGCGATGGCGTTCGCCGCCGGAGTGGCGCCGTCGAACACCTCCTTGCTGCGGCAGAGGATCTCGTCGCTGGCCGCGGCGGTAAAGAAGCCGCCCTCGGGATCCTCGAGACGGTCGATCTGCTCGGCCGAAAGCTCGGCCCCGAGCTCGAGCCAGCGCTCGCCGGCGCCGGCGCGATGGAGCGCCAGCAGGCCGCGAACCAGGAAGGCGTAGTCGGCCAGCAGGGCGCGAATCGGCTCGCCCTCCCCTCGGCGCACGTGCAGCAGCTCGCCCTGCGGACGGAGCCGGGCGAGAACCGCCTCCGCCGCTCGGCGGGCGCGCTCGACGAACGCCGGCTCGGGCAGCAGCCGTCCGGCTTCCGCCACACCCGCGATCGCCATGCCGTTCCAGTCGGCCATGACCTTGCGATCGGCATGCACCGGCGGGCGCGTGGCCCGCGCCTCGAACAGCCGCGCGCGCAGGGGCTCGATCTGGGCCTCCAGCTCTTCGAGGCCGATGCGACGCTTCCTGGCCTGCTCGCTCAGCGGCCGCGGCAGGTGAAGCACGTAGTGTCGATCCTCGAAGAAGGGGGCCCGGTCGAAGCCGTAGAGCGGCGCCAGGAAGCCGAAATCCTCGGCTCCCAGTACCGCTCGCAGCTCGTCGGCGGTCCACACGTAGAAGGCGCCCTCCACTCCCTCGGTCTCGGCGTCGAGGGCCGCCCGAAAGGCCCCGTCCTCGGCGCTCAGCTCACGCTCGAGGAAGCCGATCGTCTCGCGCGCGACCCGCGCCATCTGCGGATCGCCGCCACGCGCCCACTCGCGCGCGTAGAGCTCGAGCAGCAGGCCGTTGTCGTAGAGCATCTTCTCGAAGTGGGGTACCTTCCACTCGGCGTCCGTGGCGTAGCGGTGGAAGCCGCCGCCGAGCCGGTCGTAGATTCCGCCGCGCGCCATCTGATCGAGCGTCGCGGTCAGCATCTCGGCCGCTCGCGGCGACTCGTCGACGAACTCCTCGAGCAGCAGCAGATTCGAGGGTGTCGGAAACTTCGGCGCTCCGCCGAAGCCGCCCCAATGCGGGTCGAAGCGACGCTCGAGCGCGGCGAGCGACTCGCGTGCCGCTTCGCGCCCCGGCGGACGCTCGCTCGGCTGGGTGCGCTCTTCCAGGTACCTGCGGATCGCGTCGGCGACGCTCCGCGCCTGTTCGAGCACCTCCGGACGGCGGCTCTTCCACGCCTCGACCATCGACATCAACACCCGCCGAAAGCCCGGTTGACCCTGCCGATCTTCGGGCGGGAAGTAGGTGCCGGCGAAGAACGGCTCGAGCTCCGGCGTCAGGAAGAGGGAGTTCGGCCAGCCGCCGTGCTGGGTCAGGACCTGGGTCGCGGTCATGTAGATCTCGTCGAGATCGGGGCGCTCCTCGCGGTCGAGCTTGATGTTGACGAACTCCCGATTCATGATCTCGGCGATCGAGGCGTCGGCGAACGACTCGCGCTCCATCACGTGGCACCAGTAGCAGGTCGAGTAGCCGACCGACAGGAAGATGGGGCGATCCTCGGAACGGGCGCGGGCCAGCGCCTCCTCGCCCCACGGGTACCAGTCGACCGGATTGTCCTTGTGCAGCAGCAGGTAGGGGCTGCTCTCGTTCGCGAGGCGATTCATCGGCCTCTCCTTTCTCCCGGCTCCGGGCGAGCGGCTAGAGCGACTCGGAGAGCTCGAGGCGGCGGTCGCGTCGGTGCGCGGCGATCAGGATGGCAACGTTCCAGACGTTCCACCAGATGACCGTGTACCAGGTCGGCCAGATCACCAGGGCGAAGTAGTTGGCGACGCCGATCAGCATCATGTTGCTCACCAGGCCCCGGCCGTGCAGCTCGGGCAGCTGGATGCGCGAGACCATGAGCATGGCCATGACCACGACCAGCGCCGCACCGGCGCCGGCCGGTACGTCGTCGCGGATGAGCACCAGAACCATCAGGTAGCCGGCGCCCACCGGAGTCGGAGCGCCCAGCGTCTTGCGCGCCTTCGCGTGCTCGTCGCTCGTCAGGTTGAATCTCGCCAGCCGGAATACCCCGGCCAGGATGTAGACCACCGCCACCGCGACACCCGCGCCCTCGAGCGGCGCCAGGACGGCGCGCTGGACCAGAAACGCCGGCGCCACGCAGAAGCTCACCGTGTCGCTCAGGCTGTCCATCTCCTGACCGAACTTGCTGGTCACCTTGAGGGCCCGGGCGAGCCGGCCGTCGGCCATGTCGAGGAAGATACAGACCACGAGCAGGTACACCGACAGCTCGAAACGGCCGTCGGCCGCCGCCAGCATCGCCAGGAAGCCCACGGCGATGTTCGCCGCGGTCACCGTGTTCGGGATGAAGACCAATCTGCGCGGAGCGGGACCCATGACTACCGATGGCCATGATAGCGCACGGCGTCGCGAGAGCCGGTCATCCACGCGACCGCCTGCCCTTCGAGCCCCCGCGGGCCGTCGAGGCCGAGCCCGGCCGACGCGGGGAAGCCGACGTGACCGCCCGGGTCCAGATACTCGACGCTCAAGGCGGAAGGCGGGGAATCGAGGAAGGGCAAGAGCGTCGCCAGCGGCACCAGCGGATCCGACACCCCGACGACGAGCAAGGCGGGAACTCGCAACCGTTGGAGGCGCGGCCCGACGCTCATCCGCCGGTAGTAGTCCTCGGCGTCGGCGAAGCCGAAACGCGGCGCTACGGTGAGACCGTCGAACTCGCGCAGGGAGCGCGCCCGGTGCACCCGCTCGGGCGCGACGGCCAGCGGCCGCCGCGCCGCCACCCGCTCGTAGAGCTCCGCCAGATCGGCCAGGATCCGGCGCCGGTAGAGCCAGCAGGCCGGCCTGTCGAAGGCCGAAGCGCACGCCGAAAGGTCGAGGGGCGAGCAGATCGCCGCCACCGACTCGAGCCGCGCCGAGACCTCCTCGGTCGCCGCCCGGAGCGCGACGTGACCGCCCAGCGAGTAGCCGAGGACGTAGAGCGAGCGGTAGCGCGCGAGCTCGCCGCATTCCAGCACCGCGTGCAGATCGGCGGTCAGTCCCGCGTGGAAGAGGTCCTCTCCCGAGCGGTCGGAGCCGCGCATATTGAGCCGCAGGCTGGAGAGACCCGCCTCCCGGGCCGCCCACGCGACTCGCACGGCGTACGCGCTCTCCGAGCTCCCGGCGATGCCGTGCAGAATCACCACCAGGCCCTCGCCGCCGGCGTCGGTGTGGCGGCCGGTGAGCCGGACTTCGCCCGCGACGGGGTCCCGGACCGACAGCTCGAACGGACGCGAGGCCGGCGCTCGTGCCGGGAGGCGGCCGCGGGCGTACCCGGCCAGCGTCCAGAAGTGCCCCGAGAGCGGGCGAGGGCGCGCTAGCGGACCGACTCGGGTAGCCACCGCTCGCCGCCCGGACCGGCCATGCTCCAGTAGGGAATGCGCTCGCACTTGGCGAGCTCGTAGGTCGTACCGTCTTCGCGCTCCAGCTTGACCAGCGGGTGGGGCGCCCGCGTGTCGAAGTAGAAGGTGCCGCCGCCCGGGCCATCGAGGCGGATCGCCGTGGCGGAGAAGCCGCCGGCGGGGACCGACACATCGACCCCGCGCAGCCGCGAGATCGCGAGCTCGGCCGGCTCGAGGGGCGCGAAGCGGCCGGCCATCAGCGTCGGAAAGACACTCACGCTCGCGGGTAGGGCGCCGCTCAGGAAGTCGCGCAGCGCGAGGGGCAGGGCGTCGTCGGCGATCGCTCCCGCCGGGAACGGCTGCTGTCGCTGACCCTGTCCATCGAAGTAGGAGCTGGTAGTGAGCCTGCCGTCGACCATCATGGCCGTCGAGATCCCGCACCCTTCGGAGCTCGTGGCGGCCAGCTTCTCGAGCTCGCCCGAGTCGCGCCGGACGAAGGCGCTCGCCATCTGATGGTAGGTGTAGATTCCCGTCGGCACATCGCGGACGTGGTTGAGCTTGATCACCTCGAAGCCGTCGGCGCGAGGGCGATCGGCCTTCACGTCGAGGTCCGGCGCCCACGGCTCCTTGACCGCGATCAACAGGGCGCGGCCCTCGTAGACCTGGCCGTAGCGCGGCCACGACACCTCGTAGGCGCAGAATTCGGCGTTGCCGTCGTCCCACACCGCCGCCTCACGCCAGCCGGTGTGCTCGTCCGAGCGGCCCGGAGCCGGGCCGAGAAGCGCCGCGATCACGAGCGTCGTTCCAATGGGAATGATCCGTCGGTTCATCAGAGTCTCCTTCCGGCCGGCAAGGCCGCCGAACCACCCGGCTAGCTTAGCCTGACCTTCTCACCAGCTTCCCACCGTGCCAGCAGAGCCCACGCGGCACATTCCTTGCTCGAACTCGCCGCCGGAGACAGATCAGTTGACGCCGAGACCGACCGTACGACCTCGCCTGACGGCCGCCCTTCTGCTGCTCGCGCTCGCGCCCGCGGCGGCCGCCGGCGAGCTCGACTCGGGCCGCATCGGCTGGTCGGAGCTCGCCTTCAAGGCCTCCAAGCTCGGTTTTTCGGTCGAGACCACGCTGAGCATTCGCAAGCTCTCGGCGGCCGAGCTCGAGCGTCGGTTGATCGAGCCCGGACCCGGAGATTGGTTACCCGCGCCGGAGACGGGGGGCTGGCTGCTGGAGCTCGACAGCGAAGGCCTCGGCCGGCGCTCGCGGCTCGACCTCATTCTCGACACCCGGGGCGCGGCGCTGCAGCGAACCCAGGTCGAGACCGGTCGCCAGCAGCGACGCAATCGCAGCCGCACCTACCGGTTCGGGCCGACAGCGGTCCATATCGACACCCGCAGGCCGGATCGGAGCCAGCGCGGCGTCGACCCGAGCGCCTGGAGCGACCGCTCCGAGTGGCTGCTCGAGCTGCCGCGGGAGCCCCGGGGCGGTCTCGGCCTGGCGTCCGGCCTGTTCTTCACGCTGGCGGCCGCCGAGCTGCTCGAGCCGGGCGACCGGGCGACGACCCATGTCCTGAGCAAGGGCCGGGTGATGGAGGTCGAGCTGACCGTCGAGGCTCGGGAACGGCTGCAGATCGATCATGTCGAGACCGACGACGCGGGCACCCGAAAGCGCGACGGCGAGCTCGATACGCTCCGCATTCTGCTGCGCGGCCGCGGTGTCGGTGCGGACGCCGCCGAGGACGAGTTCCGCTTCCTCGGGATGCGCGGCGACGTGCGCGTCTACCTCGACGCCGCGACCCGCGCGCCGGTGCTGATCAGCGGCCGCCTGGGCTGGCTGGGGCGGGCGAAAGTCCGGCTTCGAGAGGTCGTCCTGGCCCGTCCCTGACCACCTATCGCTGTGCTACTTTGCCCTTCGGAGATGGAGATCTACAACGACATTCTGGAGACCCTGGGCAACACGCCGCTGGTGCGGCTCAGCCGGTTCTCGCCCGAGGGCGCCCCGCTGGCGGCCAAGGTCGAGTACTTCAACCCGGGCTCCAGCGTGAAGGATCGGATCGGTATCTCCATGATCGAGGCCGCGGAGCGCGACGGCCTGCTCGAGCCGGGCGCCACGATCGTCGAGCCGACCTCCGGCAATACGGGCGTCGGACTGGCGATCGCGGCGGCCCTGCGCGGCTACAAGCTGATCTGCACGGCCGCCGACAAGATCCCCGCCGAGAAGATCAGCCTGCTCGAGGCCTACGGGGTCGAGGTGATCGTCTGCCCCACCGGCGTCGCCGCCGACGACCCCCGCTCCTACTACAAGGTGGCCGAGCGGATCCGCGACGAGCAGGGCGCCTTCCTCCCCTACCAGTACTACAACCAGGCCAATCCCGAGGCGCACTACCGCACGACCGGTCCCGAGATCTGGCGCCAGACCGACGGAAGGGTGACGCACTGGATCGCCGGCATGGGCACCGGCGGCACCATCAGCGGCGTCGGCAGGTTTCTCAAGGAGCAGAACCCGGAGGTGCGGGTGATCGGGGTCGACCCGATCGGCAGCGTCTACAAGCACTACAAAGAGACCGGCGAGATGCCGCCCGAGGAGCGCATCCATCAGTACCTGATCGACGGCATCGGCGAAGACCTGCTACCGGAGAGCATCTGGATGGACGTGATCGACGACGTGATCTCGATCGACGATCGCACCGCCTATCGAGCGGTCTTCGAGCTGGCCCGCGTCGAGGGGATCTTCGTCGGCTCCTCGGCCGCCGCCGCCGCGGCGGGTGCCCGCCAGGTGGCGCGGGAGCTGCCTGCCGACGCCCTGGCCGTCACCCTCTTTCCCGACTCGGGCGAGCGCTACCTCTCGAAGCTCAACGAGACCTGGCTGCGCGACAACGATCTGCTCTAGCCCGACCTTCCTAGTCGAAGGTCTTGCCGCGGTGACGGATCCAGCCCCCGGGGCGCCGGCCCGCGGGATCGTGGTGCGTCCAGTGCAGCAGGCCGCCCTGCTCGTTCCACTCGTACTGGCCGCGCACCTCGAGCCGATCGCCGACGGCGGCCGGAACGCGCGGCGCCAGGTCGATGTTGTGCGAGACGAGGAGGGTCGATCCCGAGTCGAGTCGAACGATGAGCCTCTGATGCCGGCTCCCTTCGAGGTCGTCGTCGAGCAGCCGCTCGACCACCGCCTCGACCTCCAGCATGCGTCCCGAGGTCTGCGACTCGAAAGCGGCCTCGACCGCGGCATCGCCGGACCCGGCCGGAGCCGCCGAGAAGCGGTCCTTGATCCACACCACCGCATAGACCGCGAGGAGGACGAGGATCAGCGCCAAACGCCGCCGGTGGACCCTGGGCAGGCCGCGGCCACTCATTTCGGAGGCGCCGCTCCCGGCTCCGCCACCAAGCCTCGGGGCGCGATCGAGCCCGCGTAGTACTCGAGCAGCGGTAGCTCGCGGCTCACGGTGTGGAAAAGCCCCTGCCGCTCCTCGACCACGCGCCGCAGCTTCAGCATGCGCAGGCCGACCTGGATGGCGTAGTCGCGGTCGGCGCGGGGCACGTAGACCTCGACCCCGCGCGCCTCGAGATCCTCGATGAGCGCCTGCGCCGCCGCCTTGATCTCCAGCTCGCTGCGCGGCCGCTCGGGCTCGTCGAGCAGGACGGTCGCCACCAGCGGAGTCGGCAGCGCCGGCACGGCGGCCTGGATCCGGCCCATCAGCTCGTCGGCCAGCTCCGCCACCCGCGCGAAGCGCTGGCTCCGCTCGAGCGCCGGAAAGTCGATGCCGCGCTCGGCGATGTACTCCTTGACCGACAGCGGCCGGCCGAACCTCACGCAGGCGTAGCCGAAGCGGTACCAGCGCCCCACCGAGGCGAGCCGGAAGTTCTTCGAGGCGAAGCGCAAGAAGGTCCAGAGCGCTTTCGCCGGACCCACCCGCTCGGCGCTCTCGTCGAGATC
>JAHEKO010000033.1:0-3990 GCA_024638355.1 Acidobacteriota bacterium | reverse complement strand
CCGAACCGGAAGTAGATGTAGGCGTTGAAGGCCGGCACGATCTCGCGTGCGTAGCGCTCGACCCGCTCCATCGCGACGGCGAGCGGCAGCTCGTCGCGCCGCGCGTGCTCCTCGGCCGCCGCGACGACCTCCGCGTCGTAGACCAGTCGATCGATCAGCACGCGCCGCCGGGTGAGCTTGAAGGGCTGCAGGCGGATCTGCAGACGCCGATTCGCCTCCTCCAGGGCACGGTTGACCCGCTGGCGGAAGAACCAGCGCGCGCCGGGCTTGAGCACGCGATCCAGCACCGCCACCGCGGCGAGCAGCAGGAGGGGTATCGCCAACCAGAACGGTAGGTGCACGACTCAGGAGTCTAACCGGCAGCCCGGGGATAGAATCCGGTTCATGCTCGAAACCCACCTCGTGGCTCCCGGCAGCCGGGTCGATCTCGCCGGCAGCCCGACCCGCGCGAACGACTTCCACGACGACCGCGAGGCCGCCGAGCGCGAGTTCCGCGACCTGCGCGACGAGCTCGCCGATCTGCAGCACGCCCTCTACGCCGAGTCGAAGCGCAAGGTGCTCGTGGTGCTCCAGGCGATGGACGCCGGGGGCAAGGATTCGACCATCCGCAAGGTCTTCAAGGGAGTCAACCCGCAGGGCGTGCGGGTGACCTCGTTCAAGGTGCCGTCGAGCGAGGAGCTCGCGCACGACTTTCTCTGGAGGATTCACAAGGCGGCGCCGCGGACCGGCATGATCGGTGTCTTCAACCGATCGCACTACGAAGACGTTCTCGTGGTCCGGGTCGATCGCATCGTCCCGGAGGAGGTCTGGCGTCCGCGCTACGACATGATCAACGACTTCGAGCAGCTGTTGGCGGCCAACGGCACTACGGTCCTGAAGTTCTTCCTCCACATCTCCCGCGACGAACAGAAGGAGCGCTTTCAGGACCGCCTGGATCGACCCGAGAAGCACTGGAAGTTCTCGCGCGGCGATCTCGACAAGCGCCAGCAGTGGCACGACTACATGGCCGCCTACGAGGACGCCCTGTCGCGCTGTAGCACGGCGGTCGCGCCGTGGTGGGTGATCCCCGCCGACCAAAAGTGGTACCGGAATCTGACCATCGCGCGCGTTCTGGTCGGCACAATGCGAAAGATGGAGATCCGCTTTCCGACACCGGAAGACGGCCTCGAGGACGTGACGATCGATTGAGCGGCCTGGCACCGGGCTTGCTTTAATCCAAAGACCGAGAGAGGAAGGCAAATGAAACGGCAAACGACGTACCTCGGCTGGCTCTTGATCGCGGCGCTCTTTTTCGGCGCCGCCGACGACGGTCTGGCAAAGCAGAAGAACAAGAAGAAGAAGGACAAGAAGAGCCAGCAGTCCGAGACCACGGAGCGCTCGGCAACCGGAGAGTCGAGTGCCGCCGACGAAGCGCCACCGCCGCGGGTCGTTCGCGACGTCGACAAGCGTCTCCTCGCCTTCGACACCTCGGCCGCTCGCTCGCTCCTGTCGGGCGAGAACCTCGACTCCAACGTTCACCTGCAGATCGCCGACGGCCGGGTGCTCGCCCAGGAGGGCAATCTCTCCCGCGCGGTCGAGCGCCTGTCGAAAGCGGCCACCGCGGCCGGCGACGACCCCGCACCGCTGGTCTACCTCGGCGAGGCGCACTTCCGCGCCCGCAACTACGGCGCCGCTCGCGACGCCTACTCCAAAGCCGAGCAGCGGGCAAACGCGGTCCTCGATCGATCCTCCAAGGACGCGGAAGCGCTCTACTACCTCGGCATGGCGCAGCAGGGCCTCGAGAAGTACGACCAGGCGATCCAGTCCTTCGAGAAGGCCCGCGGCGCGGGCCTCACCGACGCCAGGATTCCCTTCCAGATCGGCGTCACCCAGGTCTTCCAGAAGAGCTGGCCCGCGGCGGTCGACAATCTCACCCGGGCCGTCGACATGGACTCGGGCATCGCCTACGCCTACTACTACCGCGGGCTCGCCGCCGACGGCATCGGTCGCAAGGACCTGATGGTGAACGACTTCGACCGCTTCCTGTTCATGGCCCCCAACGCCCCCGAGGCCGAGCAGGTCAAGCGTCTCCTGGGCGGCCTGTAGCTCCTCTGGTCAGAACGTATTCCCAAATCCCAGATACAGCTTGTATTCGGGATCGAACGGGCGGCGGTCGAGGGCGTGGGCCAGATCGAGGCGCAGCAACCCGAGCGGCGTCAGCGCGCGTAGGCCGAGGCCCGTCGACCAGACCAGGTCGAGGCCGAGGTCCGAGCGATCGGCCCACACGTTGCCGCCGTCGACGAACAGGACCGCGGCAAAGCTCTCGGCGAAGCGGTACCGAAGCTCCTGATTGAGGATCAGTAGCGACTGGCCTCCGGCCGGCCGGGTCGCGAGACCGAGGCGCTCGCGGGGCCCGAGCGACTCCTTCGCGTAGCCCCGCACCGAATACTCGCCGCCGGCGAAGAACCGCTCCTGGCGGATCATCTCCGGATCGAAGGGTCGGGCCAGGCCGAGCCGGAACGACTGCGCCCAGGTCAGCGGCCGTGACCCTCCGCCGACGCGCCTCAGATAGCTGGCCTGACCAAAGAAACGAGCGAACCCGAAGTCGCTGCCGATGGCGGCGTCGCTCACGGAAAGATCGGCGGTGGCCAGCAGGCCCCGTTCGGCGAGGCTCCGGCCCCGGCGAGCGTCGTAAAGGAGTTGGGTACCGATCACCGGCAGGGTGACCCTCCGGTCGAAGGGATTTCGCGGATCGGCAGGCTCCTCCTCGGTCACCCGGTTGTCCGTCAGCCTCCCGTAGAGCCGCGCCGTCAGGCGGCGGCCGAGCTCGTAGCCGAGCTGAACCGTGGCTTGGATCGAGGTGGTGATCAGACCCGCTTCGATCTCTTCTCGCACGGCGCCGAACAGGCCGAGCGACGAGCGGGCGTCGAACAGCCGCGGCAGCCCGGTGAAGATGCGCACGCTCTCGTCGTCCTGCGCCCACTGGGCCCGGAGTCCCAGGGTCCAGGCTCGCCCGAGGGAATTGCGGTCGATCACCTCGACCAGAACCGCCGTGTCGTCCTCGCTGTCCCAGCGCAAACCGTAGGCGAGCTCGAAGCGCCGCCGCTCGCGCACGCCGAAGTCGACCCGCACCGCGCCGCCGGGAGCCCGATCGACTTCCGGCGTCACGCTCTCGAACAGCCCGGTCCTCGCCAGTCTGCGGCGGGCCTCCAGGAGATCCTGTCGCGAATAGTCCCGCTCCTCGTCGAGGTCGGCGACGCGCGCGGCGAAGCCGCGGCGCGTGGAGCGCAGGCCCGAGAAGGTCACCTCGCCGACGAAGTACGAGACGCCGGGCTCGACCTCGAAGTGGAGATCACGGGCATCTTCGCCGGCGGCTGCCGACTCGACTCGCGGCGCGACCCTGGCGTCGCTGAAGCCGCGCGACCGCAGCTCGTCGCGAATAGCCAAGGCCGATACGGCGACCCGATCGGAGCGCACCGGATCCCCCGGCGCGAGCTCCACCCGCGACGCGAGCCGGCGTGCCTCCTCGGGCTCGACGCCGGTCACCTCGATCGACGCCACCCGCGGCCGATCGCCGAGCGCCAGCTCGACCTCGAGTTCGCTGCCGTCGGCGCTCAAGCGGCGCCCCACCACTCGAGCCTCCGGGTAGCCCAGGGAGCGCAGGGTCTCCTCCACCCGGCGATCGGCGTCGGCGAGTCCGGCGGCGAGCTCGATTCGCCGCACGGGTAGCGCGAAGCGGGTCTCGAGCAGCGCCGCTTCCTCGGGGGGCAGCGACGTGAAGCGCACCCGCTCGGGGTCGATCCGCTCGCCGCCGGTCATCGACACGATCACCGCTCGGTCGCCCTCCGGCCGCTCCGGATCGAGCGGCTCGACCCGGACCTCGACGCCGGGGTCGAGAAAGCCCAGGCTGCGCAGCGCTCGGCGCGCCTCGGCCTTCATCTCCTCGATCGCCGCGGCTTCGTAGTAGTCGGTGCGGTAGAGATCCGCGACCGTGCGGCGCAGCGCCGCGGA
>JAHEKO010000390.1 GCA_024638355.1 Acidobacteriota bacterium | reverse complement strand
GGGAGGGGCGGCAGCTCGGTCATCGCTTCGCCATCGCCATCAGACCTTGCGCGCCACCCAGTAGGCGATCAGCGCCAGGGGGATCCCGGTGATCGCGTAGGCGACGAGCTTCGCCAGCGGGTTCTGGATCACCAGGCCCTCGATCCCGAACAGGATCAGGCCGACGGCGGCCACCAGATAGTAGGGCGCCTCGGCCTTCTCCGGGAATACCGCGGCCATGACCGCGCCGGTCGAGCCGTCGACGAGCGCCTGATACGCGTTGCCGTCGTAGGAGTAGTTGCAGTGCCAGAGCGGCAGCTGGACCAGCGAGGTCTCGAAGACCTCCGTCACGCCACGCTGGGTCAGCCACTCGCGAGCGGTCTCGAGCGGGATGGTCGCCTGGAGCCGGTCGACGCCCTCCGGCTCCTCCTCGAACGGCTGGAGCTCGCCGGCCGGCACCTCGAGATCGGCGAGCTGCGGGATGGGCGTCGGCGCCGCCGGCTCGATGTGCGCCGTCTCGCCACCGCCCTGGCGGCTACGGAACATCCAGACCGGGAACGAGACCGGCTCCACCGACTCGATCTTGCTCTTGCGATCCAGATCCTTGACCGTGTCGTTACCCGCCATCCAGCGCCGAAGCGCCGCCTGCGCCTTCTCGGCGTCGAGCAGCCGCGGCAGCCAGTAGTGGCCCACCGCGCCGGAGCGGTCGACGAACAGCGCCGCCCCGCAGAACTCGCACTCGAGCAGCCGCTCGCCCGAGCGCAGCGAGCTCGCGCCGCCGCATTGGGGGCAGTCGATCGTGTTGGGCCGGGCGTCTGGCATCGGCCGTAGCGCGGGGCTGGCTGGTTAGTCTGCCACCTTGTTGCCGCACGAGGGGCAGAACTTGGCGCCCTCGGGGAGCTTGCCGCCGCACTGGTGGCAGAAGGCGGCGGCAGCGGCGTCGCCCTCGCCCTCCGCGCCGCCGGCCGGCGCCTCTCCGCTCTGCGCGCCACCTGCTGCCGCGGCTCCCGCCGCCGCGGCGCCGCCGGCCGCGGCCGCCGTCTGACCGCCGCCGCCGGCTCCACCGCCGCCTTGAGGCGTATTCGACTGCATCGCCTCCTTCATCATCTGCGGCAGCATCATGCCCATGCCGGCGCCCATGCCGACGCCGAGGCCGGCGCCGACGCCGTCGCCGGTGCCGCTCCCGGACTGCTGGGCGGCGTCGCCCATCGCCTTGGCCGCCTTGAACTTCATGTAGGCGTTCATGTCGCCGACGGCGGCCATGCCGGTGCGCTCGTCGATCAGCTTCTGGACCTCGGTGGGCGGGGTGATGGCGCCCAGGATGAGGTCGGCGAGATCGAGGCCGTACTTGGCGAAGTCGTCGCCGATCCGCGCCTTCAGCCCCATGGCGAGCTCGTCGTAGACCTTGGGCAGATCGAAGATCGACTCGAGGTTCTCGCCCAGGAGATCGGTCAGCCGGGCGACGATGACGTCCTTGAAGTAGCCCTCGACGCCGTCGGTGGTGTAGACGCCCTGGGTGCCGACGACCTCGTTGACGAACTGCTGGGGGTTGGCGATGCGGATCGCGAACTTGCCGAACGCCCTCAGCCGCACCATGGCCAGCTCGCTGTCACGGTAGACGACCGGCTCCTTGGTGCCCCACTTCAGGTCGTAGAAGGTCTTGCTCGAGGTGAAGACCACGGCCGCCTGGAAGGGCGACTTGCCCTCGAAGGGCAGGCCGAGCAGGCGGGTCAGAAGCGGCAGGTTCTGGGTCGCCAGGGTATGACGGCCCGGCCCGAAGGTGTCGAGCGCCTTGCCGTCGCGGAAGAAGATCGCGCGCTGGCTCTCCTCGACGATCAGCTGGCTGCCGAGCTGGATGGCGCTCGTCCCCTGCTTCGGGACGCGAGCCACCATGGTCTGGCCGGTGGGGTCGACGTGCTGAATCACCTGCATCTCTCAGTGCCTCCAGTCGCTCGTCACGACGACGTCTGGACGACGTCGCTGATCACGTTCTTGCGGCCCGACCACTTCTCCTCGAGGAGCTCGAGACGCCTGAGCGCCTGCTCCAGTCCGTCGCGCGCGTCGCCCTGCCCGGGCAGCGGCACCGCGGCGAGGTCGCCGGACAGGCTGGAGAGGTCGTCGAGCAGCGACAGATCGAATTGGTAGAGCTTGTCGAGCTCCTCCTGGTAAATCTTGACCGCATCGAAGAGGCCGCTCACGCCGTAATCGGCGAAGCGAATCGCCTGGGCCAGTCCGTCGAGCTTGCGGTCGAGGCGGTCGAAGATGTGGAGCATGCCGATCTGCCCGGCGTCGGTGTACGACCGCGCCTTGCCCCGCACCGCCACCTTGAGCCGGCCCACCTCCTGCGACAGATGCTCGCGCTGCAGCCGGTCGACATCGCGGCGCAGCTCGCGGTCCTGAAATCCCTTGAAGCCGGGGATCTTCTCGCCCAGCCGCTCCAGCCAGTTGCGGCGCTCTTGCGCCTCTTCGAAGCCGTTGGTCATGGGGAGGATGGTAGCAGAGGGCCACGCCGCCGCGGCTCATGGTAGTGGTACGGACAGGGCCAGCAGACCCCGTCCAGGGCATAAAGCGCAGCTCCCCCACTCAGTCATCGCAAGAGGAGACTTGCCAGGCCTTGTCGCCTGGCAAGGCTCTCTCGTGCTCCCCGTTCAGAAGGGGCGCGAGCCAGCCCAGGACGGGGTCTGCTGGCCCTGTCCGTACCACTACCCAGCTCGGGCTACACTGGCTCATGGCCATCGAACGGCTGGAGTTCGAGGGCGTCGAGGGGCTCCGTGTCGGGCGGTTCGGTTCGCAGATCAACACCACCTGCATCCTCTACCGGATCGGCTCGACCGTCGTCGACACCGGACCGCCGAATCAGTGGTCGGTCGTGCGGGCCTTCCTGCGCGAACGCGCGGTCGAGCGCGTGGTCGTGACCCACCACCACGAGGACCACGGCGGCAATCTGGCGGCGATCGGGGCCGAGCTGAAGCCCGAGCTCCGCGCACCCGGCGGCAGCATCGCGCCGCTCGCGCGCGGGTTCCGGCTGCGCCCCTATCAGCGACTCATCTGGGGGCGACCCGGCCGCGTGCGGCCACTGCCGCTGCCGCCGTCGCTACCGCTCGCCGGCGGCGCCACCCTCGAGCCGATCCGCGCGCCCGGCCACTCGTCGGACATGACCTGCTTTCTCGAGCGCGAGCGCGGCTGGCTCTTCGGCGGCGATCTCTACATCTCGAGTCGTACCCGCTATCTGCGCTCGGACGAGAGCGTGGCCGAGACGATCGACACCCTTGGTCGAGTCCTCGAGCTCGACTTCGGCACGCTCTTCTGCTCGCACCGCGGGCCGATCCCCCGGGGAAGGGCCGCGCTACGCCGCAAGCTCGACTTCCTCGAGGAGCTGTGCGGCCGGGTCGCGGAGCTCCTCGACAGAGGCCGCTCGGAGCGCGAGATCACCCGCGAGCTGCTCGGCCGCGAGGGCTGGATGCGGTGGGTGACGCTCGGTCACTTCTCGAAGCGGAATCTCGTCCGCGGCTGTCTGGAGCGCGCCCTCAGGAATCGTCGCGACCCACCGTGACCCGCTCGATCCGGCTCCCCGGCTCGAGGCGCAGGTAGAAGAAGTACTTGCCGGGCTCCGGAAGCTCGAAGAGCACGCTGATCTCTTCGTCGAGCGGCCCCTCGAAGACCCCCCGATTGTCGAGGGCACGCACCTCGACCCGGCCACCGCCCGGCGCGTCGCCGGCGACCCGCAGACCGGTCCGGCCGCCCTCGAAGAACCCCTTGACCTGGCACCACTGCCCGGGCGAGGAGAAGACTACGCTCCGGCTCGAACGGTCGAGCATGCGCTTGTCGGAGACGAAGGCGTAGTCGACCGAGAAGGTGAAGCGAGGCGCGTAGCTCACGCTCTCGCGCTCCACGCCGTAGAGCTCCACCCCCGGCCCGAGGCGCAGCGGCCCCGGCTCGAAGCGCGCGCGTAGCGGATAGCCGTCGAAGATCCGCCGGTAGCGCGCCCGGACCTCCTCCAGGTCCTCCGGCACCAGCCGCTGCTCCTGGAAGAAGCGAGCGTAGGCGGCCGAGGAGAGGGCCAGCAGGTCGATCTCCGGGCGCTGGAGCACGG
>JAHEKO010000389.1 GCA_024638355.1 Acidobacteriota bacterium | reverse complement strand
TGGAAAGCGGCCTGGACCAAGGACAGCGGCAAGCGCTACTCCCTCGAGGCGGCGCAGGCCAAGCTGTACACCTCGGAAATGGCACAGCGCGTGACCAGCAAGGCGCTCCAGATCCACGGCGGCTACGGCTACACGCGCGATTACAACGTCGAGCGCTACTTCCGCGACGCCCGCATCACCGAGATCTACGAGGGCACCAGCGAGATCCAGAAGATGGTGATCGCCAGCCAGATCCTGCGCTGACATGACGATCGCGGTCGAACCGGTCGCCGAGCCGCTCAGCTTCGGGCTCACCGAAGAGCAGATCCTTTTGAGCGACGAGATCCGGCGCTTCGCCGAGGAGCGGATCGCGCCGGGTGTCGAGGAGCGCGACCGCGAGCACCGCTTCCCGGCGGCCATCATGGCCGAGCTCGCCGAGCTGGGGCTGCTGGGAATGCTGGTGCCCGAGGAGTACGGCGGCGCCGGCATGGACGTCCTCTCCTACGTCCTGGTCATCGAGGAGCTGGCTCGGGTCTGCCCTTCGGTGGCGGTCACCGTGAGCGTGACCAACTCCGTCTGTTGCTGGCCGATCGTCGCCTTCGGCAGTGAAGAGCTCAAGCGGCGCCTTCTCCCCGAGCTGGCCTCGGGGGCGCTCGGCGGCTTCGGCCTCACCGAGCCGGGCTCGGGAAGCGATGCCGGAGCGTTGGCGACGTCCGCGGTTCGAGACGGCGAATCCTGGGTGCTCAACGGCGAGAAGGCGTGGATCACCAACGCCGGGGTCGGCCGCTACTTCGTGGTGATGGCGAAGACCGACGCCGAGGCGGGCAAGCGCGGCATCAGCGCCTTCGTCGTGGCGGGCGATACGCCGGGACTGGTCGTCGGCCCGCCCGAGAACAAGCTCGGACTGCGCGCCTCGGTCACTGCCCCGCTGCGCTTCGAGGACTGCCGCATCGGCGCCGAGAACCGGCTCGGCGAGCTCGGTGAGGGCTTCAAGATGGCCCTCGCGACCCTCGATCACTCGCGCCTCGGGATCGCCGCTCAGGCGGTCGGCGAGCATCAGCGAGCGCTCGATCTGGCCGTCGAGTACGCCAAGGAGCGGGTTCAGTTCGACGTGCCGATCGCCCGGCATCAGGCGATCCAGTTCAAGCTCGCCCAGCTCGCCACCGAGCTCGAGGCGGCCCGGGTGCTGACCTACTGCGCCGCGCTCGGCGAGGGCGGCTCCGACGGAGGCCGGCTGGCCTCCGAGGCCAAGCTCTACGCCAGCGAAGCGGCCCAGCGCGCCTGTTATGAGTCGCTCCAGATCCACGGCGGCAACGGCTTCAGCGAGGACTACGAGATCGCGCGGCTCTATCGCGACGTTCGGGTGGCGACGATCTACGAAGGAACGAGCGAGATGCAGAGGCTCGTGATCTCCAGGCATCTCCTGCGGTAGGTCCGCGGGGCGACGGCCCGCCGTCTCGCCGCGTCCTGAACGACCGGTCCGATCGCTTATACTCGGGCTGCACGGGAGAGGTATAGATTATGGCGATCCAAGATCCGCCAAGACAGGCGGAAACGGCGAAGAAGCGGCAAGCCGAGCGCGAGTCCTTCTTCAAGGACGAGGCTCTCGAGATCCTCTCGCAGGCTCGTGAAGGCTGGGAGGACTCTGTCGAGAAGGCGTTCGAGAAGCGGCCGCCCTGGAAGAGCGACTTCACGACCGTGTCGAGCATGGATGTGCCGCATCTGGTCACCGCCGATCAGGTGGCCGACCTCGACCCGGTGCAGGACATCGGCGTGCCCGGCGAGTTCCCGTACACCCGCGGCATCCACCCGAGCGGTTACCGCGGACGCTCCTGGACCATGCGGCAGTTCGCCGGGTTCGGGACCGCGGCCGACTCGAACCGGCGCTTCAAGTACCTGCTGGAGCATGGCCAGACGGGTCTCTCGGTCGCCTTCCACCTGCCGACGCTCTACGGCTACGACTCGGACCACGAGATGTCGAAGGGCGAGGTCGGGAAGTGCGGCGTCGCCATCGACACGCTCGCCGACATGGAGGTCCTGTTCGCGGATATTCCGCTCGGCGAGGTGACCACCTCGATGACGATCAACTCCACCGCGCCGATCCTGCTGGCGATGTACCTGGCGGTGGCCGAACGGCAAGGGGTGGACATCCGCAGCCAGGTCAGCGGCACGCTCCAGAACGACATCCTGAAGGAGTACATCGCCCAGAAGGAGTACATCTTTCCCCCGCGGCCGTCGATGCGGCTCATCACCGATCAGTTCGCCTTCGCCAGCGAGCACGTACCGCGCTGGAACACGATCTCGATCTCCGGCTACCACATCCGCGAGGCGGGCTCGACCGCGCTCCAGGAGCTCGCCTTCACGCTGCGCGACGGGGTCGAGTACGTGCAGTACGGCATCGAGGCCGGTCTGGAGGTCGACGAGTTCGCGCCCCGGCTGTCGTTCTTCTTCAACAGCCACAACGACTTCTTCGAGGAGATCGCCAAGTTCCGCGCGGCGCGCAAGATCTGGGCAACGGTGATGCGCGAGCGTTTCGGCGCCAAGAGCCCGCGCTCCTGGATGTGCCGCTTCCACACCCAGACCGCCGGCTGCTCGTTGACCGCGCAGCAGCCCTACAACAACGTCGTCCGCACGACGGTCCAGGCCCTCGCCGCTGTGCTCGGCGGCACCCAGTCGCTGCACACCAACGCCCTCGACGAGACGTTGGCGCTGCCCACCGAGGAGAACGCCCGCATCGCCCTGCGTACCCAGCAGATCCTGGCGCACGAGTCGGGGGTGATCAACACGATCGATCCGCTCGGCGGCAGCTACTTCGTCGAGGAGATGACGCGCCGGATGGTCGACGGCGCCTTCGACTACTTCCGCCAGATCGACGAGCTCGGCGGCATGGTCGAGGCGATCGAAGCGGGGTTCCCGCAGCGCGAGATCATGGACGCGGCATTCCGATTCCAGCGCGCCTTCGAGAGCGGCGAGAAGAAGATGGTGGGTGTGAACGACTTCGTGCTGGAGGACGAGGAGCCGGTCGAGACTCTCTACATTTCCGACGATCTGGCCGACCAGCAGATCGCCTTCCTGAATCGAACCAAGGACGAGCGCGACGCCGCGGCGGTCGAACGGACCCTCGATGCGCTGCGCCGCGGCGCCTCGAAGGAGGAGAACACGATGCCGTTGATTCTCGACTGCGTCAGGGAGTACTGCTCGGTGGGCGAGATCAGCGACGCTCTGCGCGACGTCTACGGCACCTACGAAGAGCCGGCGGTCTTCTGATGGTGGGACGCCGAATCCTGATCGCCAAGCCCGGGCTGGACGGGCACGACCGCGGGGCGAAGATCGTCGCCCGCGCCCTGCGCGACGCCGGCTTCGAAGTGATCTATTCCGGGTTGCGGCAGACGCCCGAGCAGGTGGCCGCGGCCGCCGTGCAGGAGGACGTCCAGGCGGTCGGTCTGTCGATTCTCTCCGGCGCCCACAACGCGCTCTTGCCGGAGATCACCAAGCTCCTCGCCGACCAGGGAGCCGACGACATCCTGGTCTTCGCCGGCGGGATCATCCCCGATCAGGACATCGAGAGCCTCAAGCAGGCCGGCATCGACGCGGTCTTCCTGCCCGGAACGCACACCCAGGACATCGTCGCCTACCTGAACGAGCGCCTGGGGTAGCATACTCGCCGACATGACCAGGAAGATCCTGCTCGCCGACGATAGCGTCACGATCCAGAAAGTGGTCGAGCTGACCTTCCTCGACCAGGATGTCGAGGTGGTCGCGGTCGGCTCGGGCGACGAGGCGATCGCGCGGCTCGACGAGGTGGCCCCGGCCCTCGTGATCGCCGACGTACACATGCCCGGTGCCGACGGCTTCGAGGTCTGCCGCGCGGTCAAGAGCTCACACCCCTCGACGCCTGTGCTGCTGCTGGTCGGCACTTTCGAGCCCTTCGACGACGCCGGAGTCGCGGCCTCGGGCGCGCAGGGGCATCTGAAGAAGCCGTTCGACTCGCAGGAGCTGCTCCGCACGTCGCTCGAGCTGCTGGGCGAAGAGGCGCCTCCGGCGAAGGAGGCCGAACCCGAGGAGGCACCCATGGAGTCGACGCCGAGCGAGTCCCCGTC
>JAHEKO010000032.1 GCA_024638355.1 Acidobacteriota bacterium | reverse complement strand
CGCCGTCGGCGTCGAGGCCGACCAGGAGCTCATGCGTCTCCCGCTCGCGCCCGATCAGGCGGTGAATCGGCAGGGCGTCGAAGAGCTCGTAGGAGAAGACGAGTCCGTCGATCGCGCACTCCTCGGGCTCGGCCACCGCCTCGACGCCCTCCGGCAGCGGCCGCACCACCCGATCCCAGCCCCGGAGCCGGCGGCCGTGCGCGCCGCCGAGAGCGTCCCGCACCGCGCGCAGGTGGG
Organism: Acidobacteriota bacterium; assembly: GCA_024638355.1. Classification (GTDB taxonomy): domain Bacteria; phylum Acidobacteriota; class Thermoanaerobaculia; order Multivoradales; family JAHEKO01; genus JAHEKO01. The sequence goes on along the minus strand of JAHEKO010000032.1, from coordinate 16,290 downwards.
CTCCGGAGCCGTAGCCCGCTTCGAGCAGGGCGGCAGTGGTGCCGAGCGCCTGGTCGAGCGCCTCGAGGAGCCGCGCCGTGGCGCGCCCGAACAGCGGAGAGAGCGACGAGCCGGTAACGAAGTCGCCACTCGCTCCGATCGCCGGCGACGGCCTCGCGTAGTAGCCGCCCTCGCCGTAGAGCGCCTCCTCCATGAAGCGGGCGAAGGGCACCGGACCGGTCGTGGCGATGAGGGAGCGGAGTCGAGCGGCCGGGGTCGGCACGGCTCGCAGTATAGGGGTGGGGCACGGGATCGGTGCTAGCATCCCCTCGAAAATGGCCGATCCTGCTGGGGTTCCGAGCGCCGGGCGGCTCCTCGAGCTGGTCGAGGGCATGGCCGGTCAGCCGGTTCTCATGCTGGTCGACCTGGTCGCCGACCGTTTCATCTACGGCTCGCCGAAGCGGATCAGCCGCGAAGCCCCGGTGCTGATCCTGAGCTACTCCGGCGAGCGCACCAGCCCCGGCGGCGGCGCCAACGCGGTCGCCAACGTGGCGGCGCTCGGCGGCAGGCCCCTGCCGCTGGGCGTGGTGGGCGACGACGAGCCCGGCCGGCAGCTGCTCGACGCCCTCGAGGCGCTCGGCGCGCCCGGTGACGGGATCGTCCGCCATCCGGGCTACCGCACGCCGACCAAGGTCAGGATCCTCGGCGGCGGCGAGCACTCCGCGCGGCAGCAGATCGTCCGCTACGACATCGAGGACCGGATCGAGCTCGACGCCACAATCCGCGAGGCGTTCGCGGGAGCGCTCGCGGGTTGGCGGCGCGAGGCGCGAGTCGCCGTGCTCAGCGACTACGGCTACGGCGCGGTGGTGCCCGACCTGGTGGCGACGGTACGGGAGGCGCTGGCACCGCAGGGCGTCGTCCTCTGCGACAGCCGCTATCGACTGCGCGAATTCGAAGGGCTCGACGGCGCGACGCCCAACGAGGAGGAGGCGCTGGCCCTCCTGGCCGGCGAGGGCGACCCCGATCTCGACTCCCGAGGCGCCGGCCTGCGCCGGGAGCTGGGGGCGCGCTTCCTGCTGATCACCCGGGGCAGCTACGGCATGAGCCTGTTCGCCGCCGGCTCGACCGCGCACATCCCGGTGCACGGCACCGAGCAGGTGGCCGACGTGACCGGCGCCGGCGACACGGTGATCGGGACCTTCGCGCTGGCGACCGCCGCCGGCGCCCAGCCGCTCGAGGCGGCGCTGCTCGCCAACTACGCCGCCGGAGTGGTCGTGATGAAGCTGGGCACGGCCACGCTCACCGCGGCGGAGCTGAGGCGGGCGATCGAGTCGAACGACCGGCCTCTTCAGGAGCTCGAGTGGGCCGCGTCCTGACCGCCACCGAGCTCGCCAAGCGGGTTGGCGAGCTCAAGCGGCAGGGGCGGCGGGTCGCCTTCGCCAACGGGCACTTCGACCTTCTCCACGTCGGGCATCTGCGCTACCTGAAGGCGGCGCGCGCCGAGGGCGACGTGCTGATCGTCGCCCTCAACGGCGACGACTCGGTGAGGCGCCTCAAAGGGCCCGGCCGGCCGATCGTGCCCGTCCAGGAGCGGGCCGAGCTGCTCGCCGCCCTCGATCCGGTCGACTTCGTCGTCGTCTTCGAGGGCGACAGCCCGGCCGCGCTACTCGCCGATCTGCGCCCCGACGTCCACTGCAAGGGACCCGACTACCGCACGCCCCAGGAGGTGCCCGAGTACGAGGTCGTACGAGCCTACGGCGGCGCCACGGCGCTCGTCGGCGACCCGAAGGACCACTCGACGACCGACATCATCGGAGCCGTCAAGCGGCTGCCCGAGTAGCATGCATCGAGTCTCCCGAGAGCGCCTGCTGGAGGGCGGCCGGAGCTTCGCCGGATGCGCATCCTGATCGTCCGCACCAGCGCGCTGGGAGACATCGTGCACGCGCTGCCGGTGCTGACCGCGCTGCGGCGGCATCTGCCCCGAGCGACCATCGGCTGGGTCACCGAGGCCCCCTTCGCCCCGCTGCTCGCAGACCATGCCGACCTCGACCGGCTGTTGATCGCCCGCAGCCGGCAGTGGCGCCGCGCGCCGCTCTCGGCGGGGACGCTCGGCGGCGTGCGCCAGTTCGCCTCGGAGCTGCACGAGTTCGGCGCCGACGTGGTGCTCGACCTCATGGGCAACCACAAGTCGGCGGCGATCTGCGCGCTGACGATGGCCGATCGCCGCATCGGTCTTGCGCGCCCCTTCCGCCGCGAGCCGTCGAGCGCGATCTGGTTGAGCGAGGGTTGCGCCCCGCTCGGCCCGCACGCGGTCGACCGGATGCTGTCGGTCCTCGCGGCGCTCGATCTGCCGCTCGAGGACGCCGATTTCGGTGGCGACCGGCTGCTGCCCGCGGCGCGGCCGGCGGCGACCGCCGGCGAGCCCTACGTCGCTATCCTGCCGGGCGCCGGCTGGGCCAACAAGCGCTACCCCAACGCCTGGTGGGGAGAGGTGGCGGCGCTCCTGGCGGAGGCCGGGGCCCCCGCCAGCCGGATTCTGCCCGGCCCCGGCGAGGAGCCGTTCGCCGAGGAGGTCGCGGCCGCCAGCGGCGGCCGGGCGACGGCCCGGCCGGCGGGTGATCTGGGCGACCTCGCCGCCGAGCTACGCGGTGCGGCGCTCGCCCTCGGCGGCGACACCGGGCCGATCCACCTGGCCCACGCGCTGGGAGTTCCGGTGCTCTGCCTCATGGGTCCCACCGACCCGGCCCGCAACGGCCCCTACCGCGCGCCGCGAAACGCGCTGTGGAAGCGGCTTCCTTGCAGCTTCTGCCACCGCCGTTTCGGCGAGACGAAGGCCTGCCTGCTCGAGATCTCGCCCCAAACCGTGGCCGAGCGGGCGCTCGAGCTGCTCGGTGCGGCGCAAATGCGGCGACCGTGATCCACTCCACAGCCATATTTCCGGCCCGCCGCTAGGGTTGAGCACTGCGGGTTCTTCCACGTCCGGGGAGATGACGGCCCGCGCTGGCGTCTTTACCTACGAGGGGGTGCCGTGAGTCGTATCGGCGAGCAGCTAGTCAAGGCGGAAAGGATCACTCAGCAGCAGCTGGACGAGGCTCTGGCCGCGCAGAAGCGCGACGGAGGCCGTCTCGGCACCCAGTTCATCAAGCTGGGCATGCTCGAAGACGACGAGCTCGTCGAGTTCCTCTCGCAGCGCTACGGCGTGCCGGCGATCGCCCTCGCCGACGTCGACGTCGACGAGACGATCATCAAGATCATCCCGCCCGACGTCTGCCGGAAGTACACGATCCTGCCGGTGTCGAAGGCGGGAGCGAAGCTCACCATCGCGATGACCGATCCGACGAACGTCTTCGCGATGGACGACATCAAGTTCATGACCGGCTACAACGTCGAGCCGGTCGTGGCCTCGGAGGTCGCCCTGACCGAGGCGATCGACAAGTACTACGGCAGCACCCACTCGATCGAGCTCAAGAAGGTCATGGAGGACCTGACGGAGGGCGAAGACGCCGACCTCGAGGTGCTCGACGAAGACGAGGAGCTGGACCTCGCCGCCCTCGAGGCACAGTCGGAGGAGGCGCCGGTCGTCCGGCTGGTGAATATCTTCCTGACCGACGCCATCAAGAAAGGCGCTTCGGACATCCACATCGAGCCGTACGAGAAGGAGTATCGGATCCGCTACCGGATCGACGGCATCCTCTACGAAATGATGCGGCCGCCGATCAAGCTGAAGGAGGCGATCACCAGCCGGGTAAAGATCATGGCCCGGCTCGACATCGCCGAGAAGCGGCTGCCCCAGGACGGCCGGATCAAGATCAAGACCAAGCTCAGCGGCAAGGTGCGCGACATCGACTTCCGCGTCTCGGTGCTGCCGACCATCTTCGGCGAGAAGATCGTCCTCCGGCTGCTCGACAAGGACAACCTGATGCTCGACATGCAGAGGCTCGGGTTCGAGGCCGACTCGCTGCGGGTGTTCGAGCAGGCGATCTTTCGTCCCTACGGCATGGTGCTGGTGACCGGCCCGACCGGCTCGGGCAAGACCAACACCCTCTACTCGGCCATCTCGCGGGTCAACTCGCCCGAGACCAACATCATGACCGCCGAGGATCCGGTCGAGTTCAACCTGCCGGGCATCAACCAGGTGCAGATGAAGGAGCAGATCGGCCTCAACTTCGCCACCTCGCTCCGCTCGTTCCTGCGCCAGGACCCGAACATCGTGCTGGTCGGTGAGATTCGCGACTTCGAGACCGCGGAGGTGGCGATCAAGGCCGCGATGACCGGCCACCTGGTCTTCTCCACCCTGCACACGAACGACGCCCCGTCATCGATCAACCGCCTCATGAACATGGGTATCGAGCCCTTCCTGGTGGCGAGCTCGGTCCACCTCGTGGTCGCCCAGCGTCTGGTTCGCCGCATCTGCAACCAGTGCAAGGAGCCGTACAAGGTTCCCGACCAGGCACTCACCAACGTCGGCTTCTCCCAGGACGAGCTGTCGGACATCCAGCCCTTCCGTGGCCGCGGCTGCGACACCTGCAGCGGCACCGGCTACAAGGGCCGCGTCGGTCTGTTCGAGGTGATGGCGGTCGACGACGAGATCCGCGAGCTCATCCTCTCCGGCGCCAGCGCCTACGAGCTGCGCCAGATGGCCATCCAGAACGGCATGACCAGCCTGCGCCTGAGCGGACTGCAGAAGATCCGCGAGGGCGTGACCTCGCTCGAAGAGGTCGTGCGCGAGACCGTCACCTAGCGCGGCTTCGCCAGGCTAGGCGAAAACCGCCCAGCCGACGCCGAAGAGGCCGGCGAGGAGCAGAAACGGTAGCGCCACCAGCACAACCACCAGAGCGATCGGCGCGAATACAAGGGCGAGCACCAGCCCCACCAGGAGCAGCACGCCCTTGACAAGCCAGAACACCAGGGTGAGCGGCAGGAGCACCACCTTGAAGACCAGCTTCAGCACGAAGCCGACGACGGCAAAGAGTGTCAAAATGACCAGGCCGAAGAAGAGCATCGAAGCGATCGTCATGAACTCCAACACGGGCGGTTCCTCCTGAGATCACCTACGCACGGGGCGGCGCCGATGTTTCAAGGCGCCCCGTCCGGATCCCGCTGACAGCGACTTATGCCTCGCATCACCAAGGTGTACACCCGGACCGGCGACCGCGGCAACACCGGCCTCGGAGGCGGTCAGCGGGTGGCCAAGGACTCGCTCCGCATCGAGACCTACGGCACCGTCGACGAGCTCAACTCGGCGATCGGCGCGGCCCTCGCCACCGGCCTCGACGAGCTTCTCGCCGAGGCGCTCGGCCCGATCCAGAACGAGCTCTTCCACCTCGGCTCCGACCTGTGCATTCTCGAGGAGGACAAGGCGAAGATCCCGGTGCCGCGGATCGCGAAAGAGCACGTGCTCGGGCTCGAAGCGTCGATCGACCGGCTGGCCGAGCGCCTGCCGCCGCTCGAGAACTTCATCCTGCCCGGCGGCGCCGCCGGCGCCGCGGCGCTGCACGTCGCCCGCACCGTCTGCCGCCGGGCGGAGCGCCGGTGCGTGGCCCTCGGCGACGAGGAGGAGATCGGCGAGCAGGTGATCCCCTACCTCAACCGCCTGTCGGATCTCCTGTTCGTCATGGCGCGCTTCGAGAACGCCCGGCGCGGGATCCCCGACGTCCTCTGGGACTCGCGGGCCTAGCCGATCGCCTCTTCGCCGCTGACGAACGACTCGTCGGTCCACTGGTAGCCCCAGAGGCCGTAGCGGCCGGCGTAGTTGATGCCCACGTCGTCGAGGTAGCCGTGGACGACGTCGAGCGCCGGGGCCCGGTCGTGGTCGAAGATCACGTTGGCGAAGGGCACCACGCGCGCCTCGCGGAAGACCACGCGGTCGGTCTCGCGGAGGATGCCCGAGCGCCGGAAGTCGCCGATCACCGGCTCGATCAACTCCTCGGGCCGCTGGTCGAGCGGCCGGTACCGGGCCGAGAAGTAGACCTCGGCCTGGATCGAGCCCATTCCCTCGGGCGCATTGTGCGGCGAGAACATGTGCGGAAAGCTGGCGCGCGTGACGGTGAAGTCGCGGTCGTAGAAGTAGGTCCAGTGGTGCTCGGAGAGGTCTGCGCGGTCGACTCCGAGGTTCACCAGCACGCAGGTGGTGCAGGCGAGGCGCGCGGCCGCGGCGGCGACGTCGTCCGGCGTGCCGGCGATCCTGGGGATCAGCTCGGGGAGCGGAATCGACGACACCAGCCGCTCGTACCCCACCTCGTCGCCACCTGCGAACACGATCCGCTTCGCCTGCGGGTCGATCGCGACGACCTCTCTGCCGAGCTCCAGCTTCGCCTGATCGACGAAGGGCCGCAGGTACGACTCGAAACCGCCTCGCGTCGGATAGCGGAAGTGGCTCACGTAGTGGACGTCGGGCGTCGCCGGTGAGAGCGCTCCGTCGAGAACCTCCTCGAGCTCCGGCCGGTAGAGGCGCGGGCCGAGCCAATCGGTGCCCATCCCGGCGGCCGGCAGGGTGTGGTACTTGGCGCCGTACTCCATGGGAAAGGTCTCGGCGAAGGTGTCGCCGTAGGCGGCTCGCAGCCACGTCTCATAGTCGCGAATCCCTTCGGTCTCGCGGCCCTGGGCGTGGACGAAGTCGCGCAGCACGGCGGCCACCAGGTCGGCCGGCAGCCCGTGTAGATTGCACTGGGCGGGATGCTTGATCCAGTGGCCCCGCCAGTGATTGTTGACGCTCGCTTGGAGCACCTCGTACTCCCCGTTCACCGCCTCGGCGAAGAGCTTCTGGATCCGTTCGTTGCGGGTGAAGGAGATGTGCGGCCCGTCGTCGAAGACGAAGCCCGAATCGACGGCGAACGAGCGCGTATGACCGCCCGGGCGGTCGAGCTTCTCGTACACCACCGCCGCGATACCGAGCTCGCGCGCGCGGTAAGCGGCGCCCAGCCCGGCCATTCCCGCCCCGAGAATGGCGACCCGGCTCACTCTTCGTCTTCCCCGGAGCTTTCATCGGCGCCGCGGATCATCACCACCAGCGCGCCGACATCGCCCGGCCGCGCCGACGCCGGCTCGGCGATCGCCCGGGGCAGCTCGATCGCGCCCGACTCGACGTACCTGTCCATCAGGCTCCACATCAGCTCGTGGTAGGCGATCACCATGGCCTGCGGCTCGCTCGCCAACCCCAGGTCCGCCGCCAGCGCCTCGAGATCGAGCTCGGCCGCCACGGTCTCGGCCACCCGGGTCACGAGCCCCTCGCACAGGAGGCTCACAGGGTCGTCCCGCTCCGGCCCGAGCACGGGGATCAGCATCTCGTTGCCGGGCCCGACGATGCCGTACTCGACCAGCTTGGACCTGAGCTCGGGATCGACGCTCCGGCCCCGCTCCAGGAACTCGCCGAACAGGGTCTGGAGGCTGAGCGGACCGCTGAGGAGGGGCACGACCAGTGGCCGCAGCTCCTCGACCCAGCTGATCTTCACCGTCGCCGCGCGGCGCAGGAGCGAGCTGGTCCGAGGCTCGCGCTCGCCCGCCGAGACGTAGGCCCAGACCTCGCCGCTCCACGGAGCCCCGCGGCTCGAGCGGCCGCGAGGGGGAAGGAGCGACAGCTCGCCGAGGAAGTCCCAGACCCCGCCGTCGAGCACCCGCGAGAAGACGAGCGCATAGGCGTGGCCGGCCAGGCCGTCGGCGGCGAGCGTTTCGACCAGCTCGGCGACCTGCGGAGCGGTCTCCTCGGCCAGCGCGGCGGCGAGCGCGCCGGTGCGCTCTGAAAGGAGGTCGGCTTCGGCACCGTCGAGGATCGGAATCGCCGTCGAGAGCTGCCCGTCCGCCCGGGTCAGAAGCGACCAGGCGACGAGGAGCTCGAGCTGGCTGGCGAGCGCGCGGACGCCCGACGCCTCGAGGCTTTCCGGGGTACAGCCCTGGCGGCAGGCCAGCAGGATCTCGCCGTTGTTGTCCAGATCGAGGATGTCTTTCGGCATCGGAAGGCGGCTGGAGATGTACTGCCCGACCCGGTAGTCGGCCCAGACCCGGGCCGGCTCCGCGGCGAGGCTCGGCGCGCCGGCCACCGCCCACAGGGCCGGCACGGCTGCGGTCAGCAAGATCGCGGCACGCGTTCGCATGAGCGCCATTCTCGCACGCTCCCGAGCGAATACGAGTCGCCCCCGAAGCGTATGCTCCAACGTGGGAAGCTCGATCGCCATGACCGCGGAAGCCACAAATCCGGTCCCCGACGGCAGTCTGGTGCTGGACGCCCAGCGCGGCCGGCGCGCCGCGCGCGAGGCGCTCGCTCGCCGCTACCGTAGGCCGGCGTTTCTCTTCGCCTATCAGCTCCTGGGCAATCGCGAGGACGCGCTGGACGTCGCTCAGGACGCCATGCTCAAGTTCTTCTCCACCCTCGGGCGCTTCGAATCGAGCCGTCCGGTTCAGCCGTGGCTCTTCCGCATCGTCCGCAACCGCGCCTTCGACCACCTCCGCCGGCAACGCGTCCGCCGGGCCGACTCGATCGACGACCCCGTTCACCCGCTCGAGCTCGCCGCGCCGGCCGACGCCGGTCCCGATCTGCGGGCGCAGAAGCGCGAGCTTCAGGCGAGGATCTGGGCGGCGATGCACCGCCTGACCGAGAAGCAGCGCGAGATCCTCGTGCTGCGCGACTACCAGGATCTGGCGTACGCCGAGATCGCGACCGTGCTCGGCATTCCCAAGGGCACGGTGATGTCGCGTCTCCACGGCGCGCGCAGGGCGCTGCGGGCGGCGATCGAGGAGCTGCCGGGAGGCGCGAATGGTTGACAGGTGCTCGACGCCGTTCGACGAGGCTCTGCTCTCCGCCTACCTCGACGGCGAGCTGACCCAGGAAGAGAGTCAGCCGGTGCGGCTTCACCTCGAGGGGTGCGCGCCGTGCCGGCGGCTCTATGACGAGTTGAGGGAGATCAGGGAGGCCACCATGACGACACCCTTTTCGGTTCCCGACGACGGCCAATGGGACGAGCGGCCACGCTCGGCGCTCAGCCGCGTGCTGCGGACCGCCGGCTGGGCTCTGCTCCTCGCCTGGCTGGGCGGCCTGGCCGTCACCCTGCTGCGCGAGGTGGCGGCCGAAGCGGGCGGCATGCCGATGCACGAGCTGCTGCTGGTCTTCGGCCTCTTCGGCGGCGCCCTGCTGCTCTTGCTGTCGGTCCTTCTCGACCGGCTCCAGAACTACAAGAAGGATCGCTACCGGAGGGTCGAGAGATGATCGTGACGACGTCGGGGGACATCGCCGGCAAGAAGATCACCCGCTGCCTCGGACTGGTGCGCGGCAACACCATCCGCGCGCGCCACGTCGGCCGCGACATCACCGCGGCGCTGCGCAACCTGGTCGGCGGCGAGGTGAGCGAGTACACCAAGCTCTTCGCCGAAGCCCGCGAGCAGTCGCTCGACCGGATGGTCGCCGAGGCGCGCGAGCTCGGAGCCAATGCCATCGTCGAGGTGCGCTTCTCGACCTCGATGGTGATGAGCGCGGCGGCCGAGCTGCTCGCCTACGGCACGGCGGTCGTGGTCGAGGACGACTAGCTCGAGCTCTCCCGGTAGACTGCCCGGGAATGCCGGAACGGGACCAGTTGCGGGTCGCGGTGGTCGGCTACTACGGCCACCTGAACGCGGGAGACGATCTCCTCCAGGCCGCCCTCTCCTACGCCCTCAGCGACCATCTGCTGCTCTTCTCCTCGTGGTACTCCCTGGAGCTTCTCAACGACGCCGACCTGGTGATCGTCGGCGGCGGCAGCCAGTGGCCGGGAAGCGCGTTCTTTCGCAGCGGGGGCTGGATCGCGCGCCGGCTGCGCGCGCCGCTGATGGTCGTCGGCATCTCCGCGACCCGCGCGGACGACGAGGTGCGCGCGCAGACCGAGTCGCTGATCGACCGGGCCGTCTTCTTTCACGTGCGCGACGAGGAGACCCGGGCGCTGCTCGGCGACCATCCCGATGTCGTGACCGGCACCGACCTCTTCTGGTGGATGCCCTGGGACGAGCCCCCGACGTCCGCCCCGGCGGCACCGGCCACCGCGGCCCTCGCCCTGCGCGACTGGGGCATCGCGCCCTGGGATCCGGCGGCGGTCGTGGCGGCCGTGCGGGAGTCTCTCACCGTCGTGCCCTACCCCTTCCACTACGGCTCGATGCTCGGCAATCCGAAGTCGAAGCTCGACGATCGTGCCTTCCTGCGGCAACTCGGACTCGATGACGTGCCCTCGGTGTGGAGCGCCGAGCCGGCGCGCTCCGACGTCACGGTAGCGATGCGCTACCACGCCATCCAGGTCGCCACCCGCTTCGGCCGACCGGTGATCGGCCTCGACGTCGATCCCAAGATCCGCCGCTTCTTCGAGGAGCACGGCGTCGCCGAGCTGTGCGTCGAACCGGGCGCGATCGACGATCTGCGGACGGCACTCGAGCGGCTGCGCGGCGACTACCCCTCCTACTGCCGGACCTTCGCCGCGATCCGCGATCGGATGAGCGCTCGGGGCCGCAGCGACCTCGCGGCCTTCGAAGCGGCCCTCGCCGAGGTGCGGCCGCGGAGCCGCGCAGACACCGGCCGCGTGCGAGCGGCCCTGGGCGCGTTGCTACGATGGGCGCGCAACTGAACGCCTCACCGAACCTGTTCGTCATCGGGGCCATGAAGTGCGGCACCAGCTCGCTGCACAACCTTCTCGCCGCGCATCCCGAGATCTTCATGTGCGATCCGAAGGAGCCCTGCGGGCTGGTGGCGCCCGAGGAGCTGCGGCGGCACTGGCCGCTGATGGCCGAGCTCGGCTTCGCCGACAGCCGCGCCAGCTACCTCGGGCTCTTCGGCGGCGGCGCCGGTTGCCGCTACCGCGGCGAGTCGAGCACTCTCTACACCAAGCTGCCCGAGATCACCGGCATCCCGGCGCGAATGGAAGGGCTCTGCCCCGACCCGCGGCTGATCTACATCGTTCGCGATCCCGTCGTGCGGACGATCAGCCACTACTGGCATCACGTTCGGAAGGCCGGCGAGCGCCGCGACATGCTGACCGCCGTTCGTGACGACCCCGGGTTCCGCGACGTCAGCCATTACGCGATGCAGATCGAGCCCTACCTCGAGCGCTTCGGCAAGGAACGGATCCGGGTGCTGACCCTCGAGGAGATGACGGAGTCCCCGGCGTCGGCCGCCGCCTCGATCGCCGGCTGGCTGGGGCTCGACGACGTTTTCCGGCCAGCCGCGACCGAGGGGCGGGCCAACGTCACGCCCGAGAGCTTCGAGATCGAGGCGCGGGAGGGTCTGGAGCGCTTCCGTCACTCGCCCTTGTGGGAGCGGCTCGGACCCACCGTGCCCCGCCCGGTCCGCCGCCTGGGAAGGCGCCTGGCGACCCGTACCGTCGAGCGGCAGGAGGTCGACACACGGCCCGTCGTCGACTATCTGAGGCCGATTCAGCGGCGTCAGACCGAGAGCCTCGCCTCGCTTCTCGGCCGCCGGTTCGACTCACTCTGGACCACGCTCTACGGAGAGTAGCCGCGAACATCTCCGTCGTCATCCCGTGCTACGACCGTGAGCGCTCGATCGGGCGGGCGATCCGGAGCGCCCTCGCCCAGGAGCTCGCCGCGACCGAGATCATCGTCGTCGACGATGGCAGCCGCGACGGCTCGGCCGCGGCGGCCGAAGCCTTCGGGCCGCCGGTGCGCGTCGTGCGCCAGGCCAACGCCGGGCCGTCCGCGGCGCGCAACCGCGGGCTCGCCGAGGCGCGCGGCGAGTGGGTCGCCTTCCTCGACAGCGACGACGTCTGGGCGCCGGCGAAGCTCGCTCTCCAGGCGGAAGCGGCCCGGCGCTTCCCGGGCGTCGCTCTCGTCTTCTGCGATACCGAGGTGCGCTCGGAGGAGCGCGTTCTTCTGCCCTCGCGGTTCGCCCTCGGCCACGTCCGCGGCAGCGAGGTGGAGAGCCAAGAGCGCTTCGCGCGCTACGACAGGACCTTCCTGACGGCCCTGATCGAGGGCTCCCGGGTGATCACCTCGGCGGTCATGGCGCGCCGGGAGCTGCCGGGGCTCCGCTTTCGCGAGGCGCTCCGCACCAGCGAGGACTGGGAGCTGTGGATGCGGCTGGCGCTCGAGCACGACTTCGCCTCCGTGGACCGGATACTGGTCACCATGTACCGGCAGGGCGACAACCTCTCCGCCGCCCACCAGTCGACGTCACGCAGCGACCTCACGGTCCTCGAGGGCTTGCTCGCGAACGACGCCTTGAGCGGCGACGAGCGGAGCGCCGCCACCCGCGTCCTCGAACGGCGGCGATTCGACGCCATGTACGAATCGCTCGTCGCCGGCGAGCGGGCCGAGGCCCGGCGCCTGCTGGGCGGGCTCTCCGCCGCCTCGATCGGCCGGCTGAAGTACCTCCTCTACCGGCTCGCGACCTACCTGCCCGCCGCGGCGCTCCGAACGATCGCGGGCCGGCGTTCGGCTGATTAGCCGACCTTCACCGGCCAGGTCGGGGGCGGAGCTCCGCCAGCAGCGAGCCGTTTCTGAGTCCCCGCCACAGCGGCCACAGGAGAAGCGCCGCCCAGGCGCTCCAGATCGCCGCCGCCACGAGCGCCGTCAGGAGCGGTCGCTCGGGCCACGAGGCGATCCGCTGCCAGGCCAGGAAGGAGAGGGTCATCCCGACCAGCGCCGCGGCGCTCGAGGTCAGCGGATAGTCGACCCGCTCCACCCGCCGGTAGATCGCCAGGCCGCTCAACGAGAAGGCGCCGAAGGTGATGACGCTCGCCCAGGCCGCGCCGTAGATGCCCAGGCGCGGGATCAGCAGCAGGTTGGCGGCCAGGTTGACCGCGACTCCGATCGCGTGCGGCGGGATCATCAGCGACGTTCTCTTGGCCACCAGGACCGGCACGTTGAAGTGCGAGTTCAGGCTGAAGAAGACGTAGGCGAGGCAGACCACCGGCACCACGCCGGCGGCGGCGCGGAACTCGGGCGCCACGAGCAGGCCGAGGAGCGGCTCGGCGGCGAGCGACACCCCGAGCATCGTCACCGCGAGCAGGGCGAAGAAGTGGCGGAAGACCCGTACCGCGACCCGGCGCGCGGTGGGCCGGTCACCGATCTCGTACATGACCACGTACCAGATCTGCGAGAAGGGCTGCAGGAAGAGGGTGTTGATCCCCTGGCCGAGCATGTAGGCGACCTGGTAGATCCCCACCTCGCCGAGATCGAGCAGCAACCGCAGGAGGTAGCGGTCGAGCTGGTGCATGGCGGCGGCCAGGAGCGAGGCGACGATGAGCGGCGTCCCGTAGGAGAAAAGCTGGCCGACTCGCCCGCCGCGGAGGCGGGGGGCGCCGCGGCGCCGCGCGAAGACCGCAAACAGCGCGGCGACCGAGACCGCGGCGGTGATCAGGTTGCCCCAGAGAATCGCGGCGACTCCCAGGTCGCGAACGATCAGCAGCCACAGGTTGGCCGCGATGTTGAGCGCCAGCCGGCCGAGGCTGAGCGCCACGAAGAGCGACGACTGCCGGTAGACGCGCAAGTGCGACTGGAAGAGCTGCTCGACCGTGGTCAGCGCGAGGGTGCCGAGGGCGAGCAGATAGAGGAAGCCGCCGCGCACCTCATCGGCGCCGAGGGTCCAGGCGCCCAGCCGCTCCCGGAAGACGACGGCCGGCGCCAGCAGCACGACCCCGGTCACCACCAGCAGCGCGAGACCCGTCCACCACAGAGCGTCCCGCTCGCGCTCGGACTCGGTTTCGAAGTGGTAGCGGGCGACCGCTCGTACCGTGCCCGAGGCGAGCACGATCGCCAGCAGCGCCACGGTCAGGTCGAGAATCGCCAGGATGCCGTAGTCCTCCCGCGTCAGGAAGCGGGTGTAGACGGGGAGGAGGAGAACCGAGGCGAGCCGCGCCAGGATGTGGCCGAGGCCGTAGACGCCCGAGTGCCTGAGCAGGTCGCGGTAGGAGCGCTCCACCCCTACTCCACGATGAGGTGGGGCACCGTCGCGAGGTCCCACGGCCACACCAGGCCGCGCGCCGTCGCCGCGACGTGCTCGGCGCCATAGAGGTGCTCGACCAGCCAGAATGCGGGCTCGTAGCTCATCCCGCCGCCGACCGAGGTGATGTACTTGCCGTCCACCACCAGCCGCACATCGTCGCGCACCTCGACCTTGGGGAACATCTCGCGCAGCCGCTCACGATCCCCGGGATAGGTGGTCGCGACCCTGCCGTCGAGCGCTCCGGTCGCGGCGAGCGGAAAGGCGCCGTCGCAGACCGTGATGACCCACTCGGCCTCGGCCGCCGCCTTGCGCACCCACGCCATGTAGGCCTCGTCGGCGAGATCGGCATCCATCGAGCCCTTCGTGCTCGGGATGACCAGGACGTCGGCGCGGGGGGCGTCGGCAAAGCTGTAGTGCGCCGCCACGGTGATCCCCTCGAAGGTCACCACCGGACCGCCGTCGGCCGAGACGATCGCGGTCTCGAGATAGCTCGAGGGGTCGCGAAAAACCGAGTGCTGCAGCACGTCGTAGGGCGCCATCAACTCGCTGTTGTAGACACCTTCGGCAACGACGAACAAGGCCCGGCGCACCGTCGGCGGAGAGGCCGGCTCGGCGGCGAGTCCACTCGCGGCGGCCACGAGGAGCAGCGCCGGGAGCAGCGGAGTGGGTCGGTTCGCGGCGATCATCGGTGGTCCTGAAAGGGGGGCGATCGAGCGCTCAATGCTACTATCTCAGCAGTGGGTCCGTAGCGCTTTCGTCCCCGCCCAGCGATTCTCTCGAGGGGGAGCACATTGCCGCTCACCGCCTTCGGCTATTCGGATACCGGCAGACAGCGAGCGTCCAACGAAGACCAGTATCTCTGCCTACGCGTCGGAGATTCGCCGGAGTCGGCGCACGTGGTCGCGGTCGCCGACGGAATGGGCGGCCATGCCGGTGGGCAGGTCGCGAGCGGGCTGGCGATCTCGGCGCTGGAAGCGCAGATCGCGGGTCTCGACGCCGCTCACCTGAAATCGGAGCCCGACGCGACCCTGACCGCGGCCTTCGAGTCGGCCAATCGCGAGATCCTGCGGGTCGCGGCGGCCGATGACAGCCTGACCGACATGGGGACCACCATGGTCGCGGCGCTGGTCGCGGAGGCCGACGTGACGCTGGCCAACCTGGGCGACAGCCGCGCCTACCTGGTGCGCCGAGGGGTCATCGGGCAGATCACCGTCGATCACTCGTGGCGCGAGGAGGCGCGGCGCCACAACATGCCGATGGACGAGATCGCCAGGTCGCCCTTCCGCGAGACCATTACCCGCTCCCTGGGGGTCGACGACAGCGTGCGCGTCGACATCTTCGAGTTCCGCCTGGAGCCGGGTGATCGCATTCTGCTCTGTTCGGACGGTGTCCACGACCTCCTTTCCGATTCCGAGATCTTGCGGGCGGTGGTGGCCGGCAAGACTCCCGAACAGGTCGGCAAGATGTTGGTCGACCTGGCCAACGAAGCCGGCGGACGCGACAACAGCACCTGCGTGCTGGTCCACTACGAACCTATCCATTCGACGACGGGAGCCGTTCGGCGTGATCGGGAGCCGGCTCGGTAGCTACGAGATCCTCGACGAGATCGGTCGAGGAGGCATGGGACGCGTCTACCGGGCGCGACAGCCCGCGCTCGACCGGATCGTCGCGGTCAAGGTGCTGCTGCCGCAGCTGGCCGCCGACGAGATCTTCGTCCAGCGCTTCCTGCGGGAAGCGCGCTCGATCGCCACGCTCGAGCATCCCGGCATCGTCACTATCCACGACGTCGGCGAGGCTGACGGCACCTACTACTTCGCGATGCAGCTGCTCGACGGCCAGCCGCTCGACGATGTCCTCGAGCAGCACGCGCGCATGACCACCGAGGCTGCCGTCAAGGTCGTTCGGCAGGTCGCCCAGGCGCTCGGCTACGCCCACGACAACGGCATCCTCCACCGCGACGTCAAGCCGGGCAACATCATCCTGACCCACGCCGGCCAGGCGGTCCTGACCGACTTCGGCATTGCGCAGGCGCTTTCCGATACTCGCCTCACCAAGACCGGCACCAGCATCGGCAGCCCCGAGTACATGGCTCCGGAGCAGATCGAGGGCAAGTCGCTCGACGCCCGCGCCGACCTCTACTCGCTCGGCATCGTCTTCTACCAGATGCTGACCGGCGAGCTCCCCTACCAGGGCGAGTCGGCGGTGGCGATCGTCTACCAGCACGTCAAGGCGCCGGTCCCGTCGGCCCGCCAGGTCGACCCCGAGATTCCCGAGCAGCTGGACCAGGTGGTGGCGAAGCTGATGGCGAAGCGACCCGACGAGCGCTTCGACACGGCGCAGAGTCTCGTCGCGGCGCTCGACGGCGAGCCGGTCGAGTCCATCGCACCGCTGGCCGAAGC
>JAHEKO010000031.1:4464-16531 GCA_024638355.1 Acidobacteriota bacterium | reverse complement strand
CCGGTGTATTCGTCGGGCTCGAAGACGAACTCGTGGCGCTCGCCGGCGAGAGTGACGGTGGCCGCCTCGCGCGCCCCGAGCTGCCCCTCCTGGCGCAGATAGTGGCTGAGCGAGTAGACGACCTCGGCCGTCGCCCGGGTCGATTTCCAGTGGTTGAGCTTCTTGTTGAGCAGCAGCCACTGCACCAGGCCGTGCCGCCGCTCGTCGTCGGGATCGAGCTCCGAGAGCACCCGCAGGGCGAACGCGTGGGTCTCGATCGTGTCGTTGTACCAGAGCCAGGCGCGCTCTTCGGGCGCCCAGAAGGTCCCCTCGTCGCGGGTCGTCGTGGACGAGTCCATCACGCTCTCCCAGACCCGCCGGGCGTCGTCGGCCCGGCCGGCGCGCGCCAGGGTGAGCGCCAGGTAGCCCTTGATCAGCGGCGAGTGCTCCCGCCACTTGGCGAACGACCGGTCGAGCATGCGGCGCCGGTCCTCTGCCGAAAACAGGCCGCCGGTCCACGAGTCGTCGGGGTAGTTGGAGAGGACGTAGTTCAGATAGGTCACCGCCTCGTGGTGTCCGTCGTCCTCGGCCAGATCGCGCAGCTCCTCCTCCCAATGACGGCGCAGGTAGCCCCAGGCCTCGATCACCATGTCGCGCGGCACGTCGACGCCGAACTCGATCGCCCGCGAGAAGCCGGAGAGGAGGTAGAGGGTCATGAACGGCGACGGCGGCCCGCCCGGCCACCAGGGGAAGCCGCCGAGCGAGGTCTGCGCCTGCTCGAGCTTGGCGAGCGACAGCTCGCGCTCGGCGCGCGCGATGCGCGGATCGAGCACGTTGATCAGGTCGTCCTCGCCGCCGCCGCCGGCAAGCCGCAGCCAGGGCGTCTCCTCGAGGGCCATCTTGCGGTTCGGGTCGTCGCGGTCCCAGCGCTCGTACCGCGTTTCGCGCTCGGAGAACTTGCGGGCCATGCGCTCGACCGCCGGATACTGATCGAAGAGCGAGCTGACGATGCCGGTCGACAGGAAGCGATTGAGGGTCTGCTCGGTGCACTCGTAGGGGTAGTCGATCAGGTAGGGCAGGGCGTGCAGCACGCTATAGAAGAGCTGCGCGTCGAGGGTCACGACGAGCTGCTCGTCGATCCGGGTCGGATCGTCGTCGGCCGCGAGGGCTTCGAAGGTGAGCTCGCGACGGTCGCGGTCGCGGAGGGTGGCGAATCGCGATTGCACGAGATGCATGCGGCCGGGCAGAAGCGGCAGCGGCCGCAGCTCGCCGTCGCTCAGGTCGGCGGCGCGAGCCGTCACCTTGAAGGCGACGGTGCCCACCCGGGTCGGCGCGGCGATCGCGAACTCGAGGGTCGCGCCGGCGCCCGGGGCGACCTCGAAAGCCCGCCCCTCGGCTTCTTCGGCCGCGAGCCCGAACTCGGCGCGCACGCTCTCGCCGGTCTCGGGATCGACGATGTCGAGGTCGACCACGCCCGAGAGCTCCGTCTCGCCGCCGTTGTTGACGGTCACCCGCAGCGCCGTCCGGTCGCCCTCGCGCAGAAAGCGCGGCAGGTAGGGCCGCACCATCAGCTCCTTGGCGGTGCGCACCTGCTGCTGGAGCGAGCCGCTGCGCAGGTCGGTCGTCACGGCATGCACCCAGACGTTCCACTCGGTCAGCGAGTCGGGCGCGGTGAACTCGAACGCCACGCCGCCGTCGTCGTCGAGACGGAGGTGGGGCTCCCAGAACGCGGTCTCGGAGAAGTCCTCGCGCAGCGCCTCGCCCGCGGGCGGAGGCGACGGCCCGCCGGCCTCCTCCTGGAGCGCCTCGGCCGGCGACGCGGCGGGCTCCGCTTGCACTTCGGCTTCGTCGGCAACCCGGCCGCCGACCCGAGGGGGAGGGGCCGCCATTGCGACCGGCGACGCCTTGGCATCGAACATCATGGCGCGGTAGCGCCGCCCCGGCCCCCCGATCGGGTAGCCGTCGAAGAACTCGAGCCGATCGCCCGAGAGCTGCGGGTAGTCCGGGAGCGGCGGGCGGTCGGAGCTGCGCCAGACCGGCCGGCGCGCTCCCAGGCTCGAAGCGAGCTGCCAAGGGTCGATCCGCCGCGGGAAGAGATTCATCGGATCGGCCGGCCGATGGGGAGCGAACAGGTCGAGGCTGCGGTCGTACATGTACGCCAGGAGCTCCGCCGATCGCGTGGCCAGCGCCTCGCCCTCCGCGCCGCTCACCTTCACGCTCCAGCGCTCGCGGCTACCCGGCCGCAGCAGGTCGCGGAAGCTCGCGAACTCGACCTTCAGACTCTTGTCGTCCCAGGGGACGAAGACCGACTCCTCGATCGTCATCAGCTGGTGGTCGCGCAGAGCGGTGAGCCGAACGCCGAAGCCGCCTCGCAGCTCCTTGCCGACCGGAATCTCGACCACCCGTGCACCGTCCGACGAGTCGAACCGGCGCCGCACGATGCGCTCGCCGCCGTGAAAGACCTCGAACAGCAGCTCCTGCCCTTCGAGGCCCGAATGGACCAGCAGTCGCGCGGTCTCGCCGACCGGCACCGAGCGCCGCTCGCCGAGGAGCGCGGCCGGCGCCGCCAGGGGCGTCGCTTCGCCGCCCGCGACGACCAGCTCGCGCTGCGTTTCGAAGGTCGCGCCGAAGGGATCTCGGGTCTCGTAGCGCAGCCGGTAGACGCCCGCCTCGAGCGAACCGAGATCGAGCTCCGCCTCGCCGTCGTCACCGTGCTCCAGCTCGCCTCGGCGGAGCTCGCTCCCATCGGGCCAATCGCCGAGCAGTGTGGCGGTGGGTAGCATCGAATCCCAGCGCGCTCGCAGCCGGTCGCCCGGAGTGCGGTAGCCGGGCGCTCCTCCCGGCGGCGCCGCGACGGGTTGATCGGCCGGCAGGGCGGCCGCCTCGGGCTGAGCGACCTCGAGCAGCCGCCAGCGCCCCGAGCCGGGCGCGGGCTGCCCGTCGAGATCCGACCGCACGATGCGCACCGAGGCCGCTTCGCCCGCGTCGAGGAAGCCGCGATCGCTTTCGATCGCGGCCTCCACCGAGACGAAGCCGAGCCGGAAGGCGCGCGAGGCGGAGCGGGTCTCGCCCCCCTCGTCGGTGATCTCGGCGGTCAGGCGGAAGCGGTAGCTGACGCCCTTCTCGGTAGCCTGGCGCTCGTCGGCCTCGGGCACGAAGCCGATCTCGAACCGGCCGTCGGGGTCGAGCTCGGTCGTGCCGCCGGCGATCACCTCGGGCGAGCCGGCGGGCCGGCGCCAATCCCAGCTCCACCACCACGCGTAGACCGGCTCGCGCTCGACACGCCAGTCGACCGAGCCGGCGGCGACCGGCAGACCGAAGTAGTAGCGCGCCTCGCCCGCGAGGCGCGTCTCCCGGTTCAGGCGCATCGGCTCTTGCGGATCGAGAATCGAAGCCTCGAAGGTCGGCCGCTTGTACTCCTCCACCCGGATCGGCAGGCTGGCGCCGATCGCGCTCGACAGCCGCCAGCCGCCGAGCAGGCGGCCGGGCGGAATCGTGAAGCTGCCCGAAGCGGAGCCGAACTCGTTGGTCGTGGTCGCGGCGCTCTCGACGACCTCGCCGCCGGCGTCGAGCAGCTCGACGGTCGCCTCGGTGCGCGGCAGGGTCTGGAAGCTGCCGGCGGCGGCCTGGTCGCGATAGGCGATGAGCTTCCAGAGCACCTCCTGGCCCGGACGGTAGACGCTGCGATCGGAATAGAGGAGACCCGCCGTCGCCAGCCGCTCGAGCGGTCGCCGGCCGGCCGCGAGGTAGGCGTCGTCGACCGCGACCTGGCCGTTCGCCTCGGCCAGCAGGAAGTAGGCTCCGCGCTCCTCGCGCGGCTCGAAGCGCACGACTCCGCGGCCGTCGGTGATCGCGCTCTTGACCTTGCGGTGGCCGCGCCGGTAGTCGCGCAGCCAGACCGACACCGCGGCACCCGCGACCGGATCGCCGCTCGCGCCGGAGCGAACCGTGATCTCTACGCCCGCGGGGCTCTGCCGCCGCACCAGGACCAGATCGGAGATCACCATCGCCACCGCGGCGGCGCTGTTCCTCTTCTCGGCGAAGTCCTCACGCTCCGAAGCGGCGATCACGAAACCGCCGGGCTGGTCGAGGGGCGGCGTGACGAAGGTGGCGTGCATCTCGAAATCGGGAGTCGGCGGCAGCTCGACGGTCCAGCTCGCGGCCGGCGCGCCCGACCTCAGCATGGCCTCGACCTCGCGCCGGTCGGGCACCAGGCTCCGATCGCTCGAGCCGGTGGCGCGGTCGCGCGGATCGAAACGATAGGCGCGGAAATAGAGCGCGTCGAGGTTCTTGTGCCGGATGCGGATCGAGCGCCGCCGCGGGCCGTCGCTACCCATCGCTTCGAGCGCGAAGGCGGGGGCGTCGATCGCGGCGATCAGGTGGGCCGCGCGGCGGCCGCCGAGGCTCTCGGGATGGGCCTCGGCGGCTTCGACCGCGAGCGCTCGCGCCCGGACCAGCGCGTCGGGCTCGCCGGACTCGCGCACCTGCTCGGCGAGGAGCGTTCGGCCGAGCGACCACCAGGGGTGCTCGCTGCCGAGGACGTCGAGATGGCTCTCGAGGGCGCCCCGGATGCGCAACCGGTCGGAGTCGCCGGTGAACGCCGCGTGCAGTCGCCGCAGCAGCTCGAATCGCGCTTCGGACGCCGCTTCCACACGGCCGCCCTGGCGATGCCAGCGCTCGAGGTCGCCGAGCAACGCGGACATCCGCTCCAGTGGATGAAGGGAGGCATCCCGCGCCGCATCCGGCTCCCGGCCGGCCGCGATCAGGCCGTCGAGATCGAGTCGATAGAGCCGATTCGACTGCTCGGGGCGCCAGAGGGAGCTGTCGGCCAGGAGCTCGACCCAGAGATAGGTGACGGTGTCGCGGAGCGTGCCCCGGATGCGCTCCGGATAGGAGCTCGTCTCGACGTAGCTGGCGAGCGGTCCGAGCGGCTCGGCGCCCCAGCTCGACCGCGCCTGCCAGACCTCGCCGTAGGCGCGATGCGCCTCGGCCGCCAGCTGGTCCATCGTCCAGCTGGCGAGCTCGACGCGATCGCCGGTGTCGATCCGCTCACGCTCGCGGATCTCCCACGAATAGGCCTGGACGTACTCGACCAGGCCATGGGAGTAGAAAAGCCCCAGAATCGAGCGCGAGCGCGCCTCCTGGGGCCAGCTCTCTTCTTGCAGCAGCTCGACCGCCGTCTCGTAGCCGTGCAGCGCGGTGCGGAGCTGGACTTCGCGTACCAGGGCTCGGGTCCACTGCTCGTCGTCGCCGGCCGCCCGCGCCCGCTCGCGCAGGTCGGCGACCCGCTCGACCGCCGCCTGGTACTGCTGGTCGTCGATCAGGCGGTCGATCTCGGTCCACTCGCTCACGCTCGGTTCCTCCGCGGCCGTTCGCGGCCCGTCGAGCCCGGCGGCGTCGACGGCACAGCCGACGAGAAGGCCGGCGGCCACGACGGCGGCCCAGCCAAGACACAGAAACCCGTACCGTTTTTCATTCATACCATTCACTTGGACACGCCCGGCGGCCGGAAGGAAACCGCTCCGAAGTTCCTACCCGGGCATCGGGGTAAGATGGCTCGTCAGTTTTTTTGACCGCGTCCGGGTGCCGGACAGAGGTTGGGGGGATGATCACCGCTCTGGTCAGCAAGAAGGGTGGCGTGGGGAAGACGACGACGTGCGTCAACCTGGCGGCCGCCCTGGCAGGAATCGGCAAGAAGGTGCTGGTCGTCGATCTGGACAGCCAGGCGTCCGCGTCGCTCTCGCTCGGCGTGCCGCGCGAGCGGCTCGCGCCCTCGATCGCCGACGTCCTGCTGCACGACATGCCGGTCGGCGAGGCGATCCGGCCGACACGCACCGGCGGACTCGACATCCTGCCCGCTTCGTCAGATCTCACCAGCTTCGACGTGGTCATGGCTTCCAGGTCCGGCAAGGAGCTCCTGCTCGGCAGCCGGCTGCGACCGGCCGCGAGCTTCTACGACTTCATCCTCGTCGACTGCCCGTCCTCGCTCTCCCTCCTACCGATCAACGCGCTCGTTGCCGCCGACAACTTCGTGCTGCCGGTCGTCCCCCAGTATCTCGCGCTCGAGGGGGTACGCAACCTGCTGCCCACCACCCAGCGGCTCTACGAGCGCTTCGGCAAGCGCACCGACCTGCTCGGCATCGTGCTCACCATCGTCGACTACCGCACGAGGACCAACCGGCACAACATCGATCTCATTCGCGAGCAGTTCGGCAATGCCGTCTACGCGATCGAGATCCGCACCAACATCCGCCTGGCCGAGGCGCCGGCCGAGGGCATGACCATCTTCGAGTACGACTCGCACTGCGCCGGGGCCAAGGCCTACCGCCTGCTGGCCGCCGAGACGCTGATCCGGGCGTCTCAGCTCAGACGCAATTCGGCCGCGCGCGCCGAGGCGGTCTAGCGGTCAGTCGCTCGGCGAGAAGCGCATCGCCGCCGCGTTCATGCAGTAGCGCTGGCCGGTGGGCTCGGGGCCGTCGGGGAAGACGTGCCCGAGGTGCCCTTCGCAGCGCGCGCAGTGGACCTCGGTGCGGCGCATGAAGAGGCTCCGGTCCTCCTGCTCGCCGACGTTGGCCTTCGCCACCGGCTCGTAGAAGCTCGGCCAGCCGGTGCCGGAGTCGTACTTCGCGGCCGAAGAGAAGAGGTCGGTGCCGCAGCCGGCGCAGCGGTAGAGGCCCGCGCGCTTTTCGTCCCAGTCGCGGCCGGTGAAGGCGCGCTCGGTGCCGTGCTTGCGCAGCACGCGGAACTCCTCCGGCTCGAGGCGCTCGCGCCACTCCTCGGGCGTGAGCTCGACGCGATCGACTTCGACCATCTCTCCCGTTTCGGCCGAATAGACGCTGATCTTCTTCGCTGAATCGGTGTCGACTGCCATGCGTCCCTCCGGCGTCGACGGTATCAGACAGGTCGGGCTGGAAATCGGCGTCGTACACCTCCTATAATGCGCCCACGGAGCTTGGCTCACGACTGAGGAGGAGAGGTCAGGATGTCATACGTGGTAACCGAGAAGTGCCTGGGCGAGCGATACGCGACCTGTGTCGAGGTCTGCCCGGTCGACTGCATGCACCCCGGCGAGTACGAGGGCAAGGTCTTCCTGGTCATCGACCCGGACACCTGCATCGACTGCAGTCTGTGCAAGCCGGAGTGCCCGATCGATGCCATCGTCGAGACCGAAGACGACGATCCGGAATGGGCCGAGATCAACCGCAAGCTCGCCCTCGACGAGGGCTGGACCGAGCACGATCCGGTCGAGCCGCGGCCGCGCAACGACCCGCCGCGCCGCCCCGACGTCAACACGATCGTCAATCCGTAGCGGCTCGGCGCCACGGCGCCGTTTCGAGAGCGGGCAGCCGACAGGCTGTCCGTTTCTCTATTCGGGCGCCGCGCGGGCGATGACCACGGCCTGATCGACCGCCGGCGGCTCGACCGGCTGCGCGGTGCCGTCGGGCCAGATGACGCGCAGAGCGTCGATCGAGTCGCTCCCGCCGAGGCCGAAGTGCACCGGCAGCTGCGATTGCGACTGGTAGCTCCGGGTCGGCATGACCTGCCGCCGCTGGACCTGGCCGCCGGCCTCGAGCTCGACCCAGGCGCCGATCGCGTCGGCATTGCCGCCGGCACTCTCCAGCCGTACCTGGAGCCAGTGATGCGAGGTCGACTGGTCGTTGCGTAGCACAACCGCCCGCCGCCCGGTCTGGGTGAGGACCACGTCGAGGTCGCCGTCGGCGTCGATGTCGGCCGTCGCGCTGCCGCGGCCCACGATCGGCAGCGCCAGATCACCGGCGGTGGCGAGGTCGACCGCCACGAAGCCCTGCCGGTGGTCGGGCCCGGCGTTCCAGAAGAGCTGCGAAGCCTGCTCGTAGGTCTGGCTCGGATCGACCGAGTTGATCTCGCTCTCGAGGTGTCCGTTGACCTGCAGGATGTCGAGCCGGCCATCGAGATCGTAGTCGAGCATCAGCACCCCGAAGCTGAGCATCAACCGGCTCGGAGCCCCGATCCCCTCGCCGATCGCCTCGTCGGCGTAGAAGGTCGGATCGCCCTGGGAGATGTAGAGCGAGGTCATCTCGTTGGCGAAGTTGCCGATGGCGAAGCCGAGCTCGGCATCGTTGCGGTAGTGCCCGGCGTCGATCCCCATGGCGCCGGTGGCCTCGCCGGCGCGCCCGTAGGCCACTCCCCAGAGCTCGCCCACCTCCTGGAAGGTGCCGTCGCCCTGGTTGTGGTAGAGGAAGTTGCGCACGGTGTCGTTGGCCACCAGCAGGTCCATCCAGCCGTCGCGATCCAGGTCGATCGGCGCGACGGCGAGCGCCTTCGCCACCGGCACCCCGGTCGCCTCGTTGCGTACCTCGACGCCGCTCTCCGCCGAAACGTCGGTGAAGGTGCCGTCGCCCTCGTTGCGATAGAGGTAGGGGAAGGTGCCCTCGTAGTTGACCGGCGGCCCGTAGGCGCGCCCGACGCCGGTGAGGCGGTAGTCGACCTCGAGATCGATCTGCCGCGACCAGCGGACGTAGTTGCAGACGAAGAGGTCGAGGTCGCCGTCGCGATCGTAGTCGAAAAAGGCGCTGCTCGAGCTCCACTCCTCGGGCGAGCCGGCGACGCCGGCCCGCGCGGTGACGTCGACGAACCGCCCGCCCTCGTTGCGCAGCAGCCGGTTCTCCCCCACCGCGGCCACGAACAGGTCGCGCCAGCCGTCGCCGTCGAAGTCGCCGATCGCCGGGGCCGTGCCGTAGAGCGACAGATCCAGCCCGGCCGCCGCCGTCACGTCCTCGAAACGGCCGGCGCCGTCGTTGCGATAGAGAGCGCTCCGCGGCCGGGGCGACGGCGGCGACGAATGCGGCCAGTAGGTCGAGTTGATCAGCAGGAGGTCGGGGTCGTCGTCGTTGTCGTAGTCGAAGAAGGCGGCGCCGCTGCCCATGGTCTCGGGCAAGAGCTTGTCGCCCTCGGCGCCGTTGACGTGCTCGAAGTCGATGCCCGCGTCGCGCGTGATGTCGGTGAACTCGACGATCGGAGCCTCGACGTCGGCGACCACCGCCGTCGGCGCCGAGCGCTCGAGCGTCTGCTCGGGCGCCTCCTCGGCCGGACGGCGCAGCCACCAGACGACGGCGGCGGCGATCACCCCCACCGCCACCAGGGCGAGCGCCGACCAGCGCAGCGCGCTGCCGATGATGCGATCGTCCGCGGGGACGAGCTCTTCCTCGGAATGAACCTGGCGGTCGCGGTCTTCGGTCATGGGTCGAGTTCTAGGGTCCGGCGCTGCGACCGACATGGCCGCGGTCGCTCCGCGCGGTGAGCTCGTAGGCGTCGGCGCGGCGCAGATCGTAGATCACGATCGCCTCCGCCGCGTGATCCGCGGCGGGATTCGCGGCCCGGTGGATGGCCACCGCTCGGTCGCGCGCGTTGTCGTCGGGCTTGTACTTCGAATAGAGGGCGAAGTGCTCGTCGGCGCGCTCGGCCTGATCGAGCTGCTTGTGGATGAGGTAGAGGTTGTAGTGCGCGGCCACGTTCTCGGGATCGATGCGGAGCGTGGCGTCGAACCGCTCGCGCGCCTGGTCGAGCAGGGCCAGCCGGTTGGCGCGTCGCGCCTCACCCCGCTCCTGCTTGGCGCGCTCGAAGAGGGTCTGACCGAGCTCGTTCAGCAGCCGGTAGTCGAGGCTGAAGTCGAAGCCGCGGCGGCGCGTCTCCCCGTCGTCGAGATCGATGATGCTCTGGAAGTTGTCGATCGCCTCGTCGAGGTAGCCGTTCTGCTTGTTGACCAGGCCGGTGAACCAGGCGACCGACCAGCTCGGCGCCGGGGGATCGAAGGTGGCCGCGCGCTCGAGCGCCTCGATCGCTCGGCTCTGCACGGTGCCCTGGGCGAGGTAGACCCGCGCCAGATTGAGCGGACCGTCCGGCCGGCCCAGCGCCTCGACCCGCTGGAACGCCTCTTCGGCCTGGCGCAGCTCGCCCTTGCTCTTCCCGCCCTTGCGCAGGAGGGCGATGCCGTAGTCGTTCCAGCGCTGCCACTCGGGAATCTCCGACGGCCCGTTCGCCGCCGCCGCCGGCGAGCCGGCGACCGGAAAGACGATCCGGTCTTCGGCCAGGGTCATCACCGGCAGGTCGTTGACGTAGTCGTCGCCGTACACGTGCTGCAGCAGCGTGGTGTCGAACTTGCGGTACTGGAGCTTGACGTCGACCGCGATCGGCTCGGTCGCGTCGGCCGGCACCTCCAGCAGGTAGTGGATGACGTCGGCCGCCCCGGGCGGGATCTGGTGGGAATAGAGCGGCACGAAGATGTCCTGGACGTTGCGCCGGTCGATCCGATTGCCCTCGCGATCGAGAACGTAGGCGTTGACGAAGTGCGACCAGGGATCGACCCGTCCGTCCACCGCGCGGCCGCCGCTGCGGCCGATCCTCTCGCCGCCCGAGTCGACCGCCACGTCGAGCCAGACCTCGTTCGAGTCGGTCGTCCCCTGGGTGAAGGTGTGCCCCATCTTCATGGTGCGGACGACGGCCTCGATCAGATAGCTGCGGCCCGGCTCGAGCGCCGGCACCTCGGGGCGCAGCGGCGCGCTCAGCCGGCCGTCGATGGTGCCCCCCTCGCGCAGGCCGAAGATGTCCACCCGCATCACGCCCTCGTTGAACTCGCGGTGCGCCTCGACGACCTCGTCGTCCATCCCCAGCAGGTGCGGAATGCCGGTGTTGGCGCTCGGGAACTGGTGGTCGTGGTGCTTGCGCACCCCGCTCGAGTCGAAGTCGCGCGCCGCGAACTGGTCGGACGGCTCGAGCGGCATGTGGCATTCGGAGCAGTTGTCGATCGCCTGCTCCGGGTAGTAGAAGCTCGAGACGCCGTGGCCCGAGACGCCGCTCAGCAGGTAGGTGTCGTAGTGGTTCTGGCCGCGCAAAAACTTGTAGTCGTTGAGCTCCTCGGGAATGTGCACCTTGTGGCAGGCGCCGCAGTACTCGGCGGACTTGTGGAGCGGCTTGAGGAACGTCTTCTTGTGGAACTCGGGCTTCGCCTTGATCAGCTGCTCGTTCACCCAGCGCAGCGCGGCGTTCTCGCTGAAGGCGAACGGATAGTGGATCGGCTCCTCGATGGTGTAGTCGGAGTTGCCGCGCGGGCTGTTGACGTGGGTGATCGCGTGGCAGACCGTGCAGGTGATCCCGGCCTGCGCGCTCGGATCCGTCTCGAAGAAGGCGGGATCGTTGAAGGCAGGATCGTCGAACTTGCCGGAGAAGAAGACCACCGGATCGTGGCAGCCGGCGCAGAAGCGGGCGGCCTGCACGTCGCCGTCGCGCGCCAGCGCCGCCTCGCGCGTCTCGCCGACCGAGAAGGCGTAGACCGGGTTGTTGAACGAGCTGAAGCGATGGGCGCTCACCGCCCAGGTTTCGTGGCTGTCCTCGTGGCACTCCCGGCAGTAGCCGTCGTTCATCAGGACGCGCTCGGGAATGAAGTCGCCGGTCGCGGTGCGCGCCAGCGACGGGAAGAAGTACTGCTCTCCCGACTCCGGGCCGGCGACGTTCCAGCGCCGCGGATCGTTCGCCTGCAGCAGGAGCATGATGCCCGCGAAGACCGCCGCGACCACCGCCCAGCGCCGGGCGACGTGCCACCGAATCCGGGTGCCCGCCAGCCGATGCAGGATGAAGAGCCAGGCGGCGAGCAGCGGCGTCACGACGTGCGCCCAGTAGGCGACCGAGCGCACCGTCTCGTCTTTGACGACGATGACCCCTTCCAGCCGGGTCAGCACGATCCCGCTGACGAGCAGCACGAGTGCCACCCCGAACAGGGCGTAGCCGACGTAGACGGCGCGCCGATTCGGCCGGTTGTGCGTGTTGCGCATGTGGATCACGCCGTAGACGATCACCGGCACCACGATCAGCGCCCCCAGCACCAGGTGGGCCAGGAACATGACCATGTAGAACCAGTTCTGGTACGTGGCGTTCTGCGCCCACTCGAGCACACTTACTCCGAGCAGGTAGACCGCGTTGACAGCCAGGAGGGCGAAGAGGCCGAGGACGACGCCCAGGAGCTTGCGCAATCTCGGGCCGACGGCCTGCTTGTAGCGGATCCGTCGGGCGGCGGGCCGGGAGGAATCGGGGTTCGTTTCGGTCATTCCAGAGG
>JAHEKO010000031.1:0-4364 GCA_024638355.1 Acidobacteriota bacterium | reverse complement strand
GCGTCCTCGAGGCGACCCTGGAGCGCTCTCCGCCCCACTACCACATCGCGCTCTTCCCCAAGTCGTACGGCCGCTACGTCGACCGGCTGCGGCACGCTCCGGTGGAGAACACCTACATGGTCATGCGAGGCGACACGCTCTGGCGCATCGCGCAGCGCCACCGCACCACCATCGAGCGAGTCAAGCGCGAGAACAACCTCCGCTCGAGCCGCATCTACCCCGGCCAGATCCTCCAGGTCCCCGCCTCCCCCTGATTCGGGCGGTAGGATCGGGCGCATGGCTGCGTACTTCACTCCCGCGCTCTTCAAGTTTCTGCGCGAGCTGCGCGCGAACAACAACCGCGACTGGTTCCAGGCCAACAAGGGCCGCTACGAGGCGAGCGTCAAGGATCCGGCGCTCCACTTCATCAGCGAGTTCGGGCCTCACCTGGCCAAGATCAGCCCTCACTTCAGTGCCGATCCGCGGCCGGTCGGCGGCTCGCTCTTCCGTATCTATCGCGACGTTCGCTTCTCCAAGGACAAGTCGCCCTACAAGACCGCGGTCGGCATCCAGTTCCGGCACAAGACCGGCCGCGACGCCCACGCGCCCGGCTTCTACCTGCATCTCGAGCCGGGCGAGGTCTTCGCCGCGGCCGGCATGTGGCATCCCGACGGGCCTTCACTGAAGGCGATTCGTGACGCGATCGTCGCCGACCCGGCGCGCTGGAAGCGGGTGCTCGGCCGCAAGACCTTCAAGGAAGGCTTCGAGCTCGGCGGCGACTCGCTCAAGCGGCCGCCGCGCGGTTACGACCCGGAGCATCCGCTGGTCGACGACCTCAGGCGCAAGGATTTCATCGCGTATACCGGGCTGACCCAAAAAGAGGTCACCGGCGCCGGATTCCCTCAGGCGCTCGCCGGCCGCTACCGCCAGACGAGCGCCTTCGTGAGCTTTTTGTGCGACGCCGTGGGCGCCGACTTCTGAGCCGGTGGCGGCTGCCCGAGATCGCTGATACACTGGGGCTCGCGCCGCTCCTTTTCGGAGCGGCAACTTGTATTCACCGCCTGAAAGGAGCGTAGATATGGGACGCGCCAATCAAGCGTCGATGGTTCGTCGGCAGCGCGAGCGCGAGCGGCAGCTCAAGCGACGCGAGAAGCAGGCTCTGCGGGCGGAGCGCCGCGAGCAGAAGAAGGCCCAAGCGGCGGCTCCCACCCCCGAAGTCGACGATCCGATGAACGATCCCAGCATCGACTGGGGCGCCGCGGTCCGCGAGACCGAGGTCACGCTGGACGAAGACCTGCAGGTCGTCGAAGAGGACGACGAGAAGGCGGCAGCGGAAGGGGCGTAGCGCGCCTGAGACCTCGCGCCCTCGATCTCGCAATCGCTGCCACTTCGATCGCCCTGCTCGCGCCCGGCCTCGGGTGGAGCGACTCCGCGCCCGTCGCCCGCGCCTACCGCGAGGCCCACGGCGCGCGCATCCTGAGCGACTTCGCCGAGCTGCTGTCGATCCCGAACGTCGCGAGCGACGCGGTCAACATCCGGCGTAACGCCGAGCTCATTCGCGACCAGCTGGCCCGGCGCGGTGTGGCGGCCGAGCTCTGGACCATCGAGGGCGCGCCGCCGATCGTCTACGGGGCGTTGGACGTGCCGGGCGCGACCCGCACCCTGGGCATCTACGTCCACTATGACGGCCAGCCGGTGGACGAGAGTCAGTGGAGCCATCCGCCCTGGTCGCCGACCCTCTACACCGCGGCCATCGAAGAGGGCGGCACGCCCCGCGAGCTGCCGTCCGCGGGGGAGCCGATCGACCCCGAATGGCGGCTGTACGCCCGCGGCGCGGGCGACGACAAGGCGCCGCTCGCGGCGCTTTTCGGCGCGCTGGACGCCCTGGCCGAGGCCGGGCTAACGCCGACCTCGAGCTTCCGCTTCCTGTTCGAGGGTGAGGAAGAGGCGGGCTCGGACCACCTGGGTGAGTACCTCGAAGCGCATCGCGACGAGCTCGACGTCGATCTCTGGCTGATCTGCGACGGCCCGGTGCATCAGAGCCGCCGGCCGCAGCTGGTCTTCGGCGTACGCGGCTACACCGCGCTGGAGATCACGGTCTACGGCGCCGGCCGCTACCTGCACAGCGGACACTACGGCAACTGGGCGCCGAACCCGGCCATGCACCTGGCGCGCCTCCTGGCGAGCATGAAGGACGCGAGCGGCAACGTCACCATCGAGGGCTTCTACGACTCGACCGCCGCCGTCGGCGCCGAGGAGCGCGAGGCGATGGCCGCCTTGCCCGACTACGACGACGCGCTCCGGCGCGAGCTGGGTCTGGCCGCGACCGAGGCCGAGAACGCGCCGCTGGCCGAGCGCCTGATGATCCCGTCGCTCAACGTGCACGGCATGAGCTCGGCCGCTGTCGGCGCCGCGGCGCGCAACGTCATTCCGACCGAGGCGACCGCCGGCATCGACATCCGGCTGGCCAAGGGCAACGACCCGCACGAGATGCTCGACCTGGTCGAGGCACACATCCGCCGCCAGGGCTATCGAATCGTGCGCGACGCTCCCGACGCGGCCACCCGGCTCGCGCACCCGCGGATCGCCAGGGTGGTCCGGCGCCCCGGTTACCCCGCCGCTCGCACCGCCGTCGGCCTGCCGGTGGTCGAGCCGATCGTCGACGCCGCCCGGCGCGCGTCGCCCGAGCCGGTCGTCCTGGTGCCGACGATGGGGGGCTCGCTGCCTCTCTACCTCTTCACCGAGCTCCTGGATCGGCCCATCGTGATCGTGCCGATCGCCAATCACGACGACAACCAGCACGCGCCCGACGAGAACCTGCGTCTCGCCAACCTCTGGTACGGGATCGATCTCATGGGCGAGCTGCTGACGCTGCCCTGAGGCCGGCCGGCCGGGTCGGCTGCCGGGGCCGTCCGTCACGTGGTTCTTGCTTGCTCGACTACATTTGCACTTTGACGCAATTGTGCTATAGTGCGAGCGTGATGAGCGACTCACCCGCCTGTATCCCTCTCGAAGAGCTTCTTCCCACCGAGCTGTTCAAGGCGCTCGGCGACCCCAACCGGGTCGCGATCCTCTGCGACCTCTGCGAATGCCGCGGAGGCCCGAAGACGGTGAGCGAGCTGGCCGCCGAGCTGCCAGTCGACCTCTCGGTGGTCTCGCGCCACCTCGGTGTGCTCAAGAGGGCCCGCATCCTCGACGCCGAGCGCAACGGCAAGAGCGTCCAGTACACCGTTCGGGCGCGCGATCTGGTCACCATTCTGCGGGCGCTTGCCGACGCCATCGACAACTGCTGTCCCGACCCGGCCGATCGAGATCAGCCGGCTTCGAAGCCCACCCCAACCGAGAGGCGGCACGGACCGGCCGAGCCGAGCCGCACCTCACAGCCTTGAGGAGATTCGCATGAAGCGATTCATGACCCCCCGAGTGGCCCACTGCTGCGAGGGCAGCTGAGCCGGGTCCTGGGCACGACCGTAAACTGCCCGGCCGCCGGCCTCACGTAGTAGTGTCGGCGGCTGTGATTCGCCGCCGCCGCTTCCCGGCGCTCGCCCTCGGACGTACCGCTCTCCTCGCCGGCTGCACGGCGGCCGGGAGCCGCAGCCCGGATCGGACCGGCGGCAACCCCGGCGCCGGCCCGCCGCCGCTCGTCCTGGTCAGCTTCGACGCCTTTCGCTGGGACTTCATGGCGCGCACCGACACCCCGCACCTGGACCGCCTGGTGGCCTCCGGCGTCCGCGCGGAGCGCCTGATCCCATCGTTTCCCACCAAGACCTTCCCCAACCACTACACGATCGTGACCGGGCTCTATCCCGGCAATCACGGTCTGGTGGCCAACAACATCTGGGACCCCGAGACCCGGGCGACCTTCTCGCTGGGCAATCGCCCGGAGGTTCGCAACCGCCGCTGGTACGGCGGCGAGCCGATCTGGGTCACGGCAGAGCGGCAAGGACTCAGAACCGCCCCCCACTTCTGGCCGGGAGCGACCGCCGAGATCGGCGGCGTGCGGCCGGCCTTCCTCGACCGCTATGACGGCAACATGGCGAACGGCGAGCGCATCGAACTGCTCTTGGAGCGGCTGGCGCTGGGGCCGGCCGATCGTCCCGCGTTCGCCACCCTCTACTTCAGCCTGATCGACGATGCCGCTCATCGCTTCGATCCCGACGGCGCGCCCGAGGTCGCCGCCGCCATCCGTGAAGCCGACGATCTGATCGGCGAGCTGATGGCCGGGCTCGGGCGACTGGGAATCGAGGCCAACGTGATCGTGGTCTCGGACCACGGGATGGCGGCGAACTCGCCTGACCGGGCCATCGCCCTCGACCGGTTCATCGACATCGCGACCGCCAACGTCGTCGACTGGAATCCGGTCGCGGCTCTCTGGCCGGAGCCGA
>JAHEKO010000388.1 GCA_024638355.1 Acidobacteriota bacterium | reverse complement strand
CCGATCTGCTCCGCGGTCGAGATGGCGATCGGCGCGAGCAGCACCGCCGCGGCGTTGTTGCTCATGGTGTCGGTCATCACCGAGGTCATGAGGTAGACCACGGCGAGCACCGCCACCGGCCCCATGTCGCCGACCGCGTCCACGGCGCGCCCGGCGATGGCGCCGGCGGCGCCGGTCTTCTGCATGGCGATGCCGAGCGGCAGGATGCCGG
Organism: Acidobacteriota bacterium; assembly: GCA_024638355.1. GTDB lineage: Bacteria > Acidobacteriota > Thermoanaerobaculia > Multivoradales > JAHEKO01 > JAHEKO01. The sequence goes on along the minus strand of JAHEKO010000388.1, from coordinate 3,877 downwards.
CAAGCAGGAAGATCACCTGCCAGTTGATGGCGTGATAGGCCTCCTCGAGCCGCAGACAGCGGGTCAGCACCATCGCCACGCAGCCGAGGATCGCGGTGACCAGGATCGGCATGACGCCGAACGCCGCGAGGCCGACGACGGCGGCGAGAATGCCCAGGACCAGAGGCGCCTTGTGCTTGAGCGCCACCAGCGGCACCTCGTCGAGCACGATGAAGTTCTCATCGCTGCGCAGAGCGCGGATCTGCGCCTCGTGCGCCTGGAGCAGGAGCGCGTCGCCGAGGCGGAAGCGCACCGAGTTGAGCTTGTTGCTGATGGTCTCGCCCCGGCGCTGGATCGCCAGCACCAGAGCCTTGTAGCGATTGCGGAAGGCGAGCTCTTTGAGGGTGCTGCCGATGAGGTCGGAGCCCGGCGCCACCAGGGCCTGCACCAGGCGCAGGTCCTCGGTCTGCAAGGTCTCGTCGCGCAGCTTGAACTCGACGTTGAGCTCCAGCTTCGCCGAATCGCGCAATCGCATCAGCTCGCTGATCTTGCCGCGAACGAGCAGGACGTCGCCGTCCTGGACAGTCTGGCGCAGGGGAGCCCAGACCTTTTCCTGGTCGCGTATGTGGAGCAGGCGCAGCACCGTGACGTCGTGGTCTTGCCCCAGGCGGCTTTCGAGCACGGATTTGCCGATCAGAGGCGAGTTGCCGGCCACTCGCAGCTCGGTGATGTATTCGCCGAGCTGGTAGGTGACCGCGAGCTCCTGAGCCTTGCGCTCGGGCAGCAGCCAGCGTCCCAGCAGCAGGAAGAAGAGCACGCCCGCGGTGAACAGGATCAACCCCATGCGGGCGAACTCGAACATGGTGAAGGCGCCGTAGCCGGCCTGGTCGGAGATCGAGCTCACCAGCAGGTTGGTCGAGGTGCCGATCAGCGTGCAGACGCCTCCGAATTGCGAGGCGTAGGAAAGTGGAATGAGCAGCCGCGAGGCCGCGATCTTGCGGCGGTTCGCGACCACCATCACCAGCGGGATGAACACCGCCACCGCCGCGGTGTTGTTGACGAAAGCCGAGATGACGGTAATCGTGCCCATGATCACGACCAGCGCGGTGAAGTAGCTGCGGCCGAAGCGCACCATCAGCTGACCGACGGCGGCCGTGGCGCCGGTCTTCTGCAATCCCGCGCTCAAGATGAACATCGCGGCCACCGTCACCGTCGCCGGATTGCTGAAGCCCGAGATACCCTCCGCCGGCGTCACCAGCCCCAACCCCAGCAACATGGCGAGAACCAGGAGCGCGACGAAGTCGATCGGATACTTCTCCGAGACGAAGAGCGCTACCGCTCCAGCCAGGATGGTGAGTACGAGAATCGCGTCGAGTGACATGGCTCAGGGTTCCGCCGGCACTTTGCAGGTCGCGCGGGAGTATAGCTCGCCCGGACCGTGCCGGGCGAATGTCCTCGGGGTCACCGCAAAGGTGTTGCCGAGGAGGTGCCGGGCGAACGTGTCAGGGTCGGCGGGAGCGGGGCCGGTCGAGGCGGAAGCAGGCGGGCGCGCCGCCGGCGGGACCGTCGAAGAGAACCAGCAGCACCCAGGCCCCCTCGTACCCGATGAGGGGTACGGCGGGGTACTCGGCCAGGATGGCGAGAGCCTCGGCCTTGCCGCCGGGCGGCGTCGGGATCTCGCCGAGAAGCTCCACGGTGCCCACGGCCGGCTCCCCGGGCCCGCGCACTCCCGGAAAGAGCGTCGAGCCGTTCCAGAAGTAGAGCTGGTACGAGAGCGGCGAGTCGCCCACCGGGCCGGCGACAATCAGGAAGCCGCCGGCAACCCGGGCGATGTCGCGGATCCCGCGGCCATCGAGCTGAACGTAGCGCAGCTCGGGCTCGACCTGGCCGTCGGGCGCCACTACCAGGACCGGCACGAGGCCGAAGCGCAGGACCGGGCCGCGAAAGCCCAGATAGATCTTCTCGCCATCGGAGGCGATCCCCTCGATGTCGACCCCGTTCTCCTTGCTGGGCAGCGCGCCGAAGGGGCCGAGGACTTCGTGCTCCTCGATCACCTGGCGTAGCGTCCGTTCTCCAGGCGCGAACCGAGGCTCCCGGGCGGAGCCGATCATGCGGCCGGTTGCGGGATCGAGCTCGACGAGGACGAGCCGGTCGCGATCGGGCTCGGCCTGGGGCGACTCCCCTTCGAAGCGCACTCGCAGATCGGCGAGGCTCTTGTCGGCGTCCTTCTCGCGGTAGATGTTCTTGCGCTTCGCGGAGTGGGAGCCGAGAGCGACGAAGGTCGTGCCGCCGTCGTGCAGAGCGACCCCTTCGAAGTCGATCTCGTCCTTGTCCGCCCGGATGCCGAGCTCGATCGGCTCGATCTCCGCGACGTCGGTTCGGACCACGAGGAGCTGGCTCTTCTCGTCGGTGGCGAGGACCAGAAGACGACCGTCGCCGCTCAGCGCGGCGCCGCTCAGGTTCTCGGCCTGCTTCTCGCTCTGGATCTCCGGCAGCTCGAGACAACCGATCCGCTCCAACGAGTGGTCTTCGCCGAGGAGACCCGGGGGCGACGCGAGGATCGCGAGCAGGGTGAAGACGATGGGCCTCGGGGCGGCGTGGATCCTCGGTCGCGGCATGTGAGCTCCTTGAATGAGAAGCGGGGGTTTCGGCCCATGAGACGGCCCGGGTGGGCTATTTTCGCGGTCGACCTCGATTTCGGCGGAAACCCCTGGCCGCTCGGGAGCGTATTCTGGAACCATGACGAAACACCTCGCGACCGCCGTCCTGCTCGCCCTGACAGCTGCTTTCGCCGCGGCGCAAGGCGACGCGCCGCCGCCGCCGTGCTCTGCCGACGCGTACCGGCAGTTCGATTTCTGGGTTGGAGATTGGGTGGTGAAGACCGAGGACGGCCAGGTTGCCGGCACCAACCGGGTCGAGCGTACGCTCAACGACTGTGTGATCACCGAGGATTGGAAGGGCGCCGGCGGCTCGATCGGCCGGAGCTTCAACATGTTCTTCAGCCGCGACGGCCGGTGGCACCAGACCTGGGTCGACGGCAATGGCGGACGCCTCGACCTCGAAGGGGGTTGGAGCGAGGACCGCATGACGCTCTCCGGCACGATGCCCGGCGCGAGCGGTGGGGAGGTGCTCCACGAGATCTCCTGGACGCCGCGCGCCGACGGCACCGTCCGGCAGCACTGGAGGGCGTCTCAGGACGGCGGCGAGAGCTGGACCGACCAGTTCGTCGGGATCTACAGCCGCAAGGGCGCGGACTCGGCCGGTCGCTAGCCGGCCCAGCCGGCTACAGCTCGTCGCCGGCCGCGAGCGTGAGGACCTCGCAGTCGATGCCCAGCGCGGCGAGCTCCCGCTCGAACGCGTCGGGGGTGCCGGTCAGCGGCGGAAACGTGCCGTAGTGAATCGGCACGACCTGCCGAAGGCCCAGGAAGCGACAGGCGTAGGCGGCCTCGCGCGGCCCCATCGTGAACAGGTCGCCGATCGGAACGAATCCGAGCTCGGGCTCGTAGAGCTCGGCCGTGAGCTTCATGTCGCCGTACAGCGCCGTGTCGCCGGCGTGGTGGAAGCTGTAGCCGTTCGGCATCCGCACCACGTACCCGGCCGCGACCCCGCCGTAGATGAGCCTTCCTTCGGTCTCGAGCCCCGAGGTGTGGTCGGCCCGCACCATCGTCACCCGGCAGCCGAGCACCTCTTGGGAGCCGCCCGGATTCATCGGTGCGACGGTCTCGATCCCCTGGCCCGCGAGCCACATGCAGATCTCGAAGTTCGCGACTACGACCTCGGGCTGGTGCTTTCGCGCCAGCTCGAGCACGTCGCCGAAGTGATCGGTGTGGGCGTGGGTGATCAGCATGGCGTCGATCCGCTCGGGCTCGTGGAGCTCGGGCGGGCACGCCGGGTTGCC
>JAHEKO010000387.1 GCA_024638355.1 Acidobacteriota bacterium | reverse complement strand
CGACCCTGATCGAGTGTCACCCCCTGAGGGCGGCTGGCCGGGGCACCCGCTCTTCAGCCTGGTTGCCAGCTCTAAGGTGACGCGCGCTCGCAGTGCCAATAACGAGCCCGAGAAGTCGCCCGACTCGGACGTCGATGACCCCGAGTACTGGCTCGCGTCTCAGGACCTTCCTTGCTGGCCTGAGTTGCCGCGCTTAGTGGACCCTGCCTCGAGAATCGTTGCCGCGATGCCCATTGAAGTACGATATCTGGCCAATGAACCTTCACCCAACGTGCTGTCAACCAGGACGCGAACCATGAGTGACCCCTTTGCCCCACGCGTCGGCGGAATCCTCAGCGCCGACATCGCCGTCCCCGAACACGAACGTGAAGTGCGCTTCTACTCACGTGTACTCGGCACGGGCGAGAATCCGCTTTGGCGCGAGGATCTGATGAACAACCTGGGCATGCCGATCATCGGCTTGGGCGCGCGCAGCGCGGAATATGATCACCTCCCGCTCCAATGGATGCCGCACATTCAGGTCGCCGATGTCGTGGCCAGTGCGGAACGTGCGCTGGATCTGGGCGGGAGTGAGCTTATGCATGGCAAAGACGACGATGGAAAGAGCCAGTGGGCGGTTCTGCTCGATCCGAATGGCGCGGCGTTCGGGATCATCCCAGTCGTTTCTGCGGAGGCGGTCCCCCCAACTGACGGCGCCGCATCGCGCGACGCTGCGGTGCGTGTGGGACGCATCTCCTGGCTCGACCTGACAGTCTCTGATGCCTCGGCTGCTCGTGACTTCTACCGACAGGTCGTTGACTGGTCGGCGCAGGACGTCGAGATGGAGGACGCAAGCGGGCGCTATGCCGACTACAACTTGTTCGGCAGTGATGGAAACCCGGCGGCGGGGGTCTGCCATGCGCGCGGCGTCAACCTAGGGCTGCCGCCTATCTGGATGATCTTCCTCCCCGTTGGCGACCTGGCCGAAAGTCTCCGTCGTGTACGGGAGGGAGGGGGGAAGATCATCAAGGCGACACGGGGGAAGGACGGGGAGTACTCATATGCGGTGGTTCAGGATCCGGTGGGGGCGTGCCTGGCGTTGGTGCCGGGATAAAGAAGGTGCAGCGGCCTAACAAGGCGTTGCACCTGACAGCGCGCGTCGCGCGCCGCAGGTGAACGCCAGAGCGATATGCGGCACGGTGATGGGGTCCGAGTAGAGGAGTCAGGGGTCCCCTATCAAATGGACGGTGGTCTCAGGCGGTCGTCGCGACACCGGCTTCTGCGTGCGAAGAGGTCGTTAGCCTTCCGACGGCCGCGCACCTCGGTGGCTAGCCAGCCCCGGAGCCGCATGGACAAGCATACTCCAGGGGTCGGAGGTGAGAAGGTGCCGCCGCCAGGGAGGCCTGGTACCGGTGCGCGGATCCATGACGTCCGATAAGTCGCCCTTCTCGGAAGTAGGGAGGTGCCTTCTGAGCGCGTTACCGCTGGCTGGCACCGAGCCCTCGCTGGCTGCTGGGCCGACTGATGACAAATCAGTCGCCGCGAGCCTGAAGGGCCTCTAGGTCGCCAGAGTGGAGTCTGCGCGGCAGAGCAGCTGACAGGCGATCAGTGCTTTCTTGGAGCTGGTGGGAAGCCACCGCTGACTGGGCGAGAGACTGTGAATCCTCAGCGGCACCCTTCTCTCCACGGGAGCCGCTATGATCACGGACCAGCATGGACGGTCTCAAGCGACACCGTGACGCTCGCGCGCTGCTTTGCGCGCAGAAAGCGGGCGTGCTGTCAACCTTGTCAGCCGAGATGGAAGGCCACCCATTCGGCTCGGTGGTGCCCTACTGTCTCGACCGCCGAGGCCGGCCGATTGTCCTCATCAGCGAGATCGCCCAGCACACAAAGAACATGGCCTTCGACCCGCGCGCCTGCCTTACGGTCTTGGCCGGGGGCGAGGATGTCCAGGCCTCGGCGCGGCTCTCCGTGTTGGCGCGGGCGACACGCGTCGAGGACGGGCTCGAGGATGTCGCCGAGCGCTACTCCCGGCACTTTCCCAGCTCGCGGGCCTACCATCAAGCTCACGACTTTGTCTTTACTCGCCTCGAGCCGGTGCGGTTGCGCTGGATTGGCGGCTTCGGCGATATCCGCTGGATTGATCCGCAGGAGTTCCTGGTGGAGAACCCCTTCGACCGCGGCCAGGAGTCCGCGATCGTTCAGCACATGAACGACGACCACGCGGAGACGATGCGCGGCTACTGCCGCAGTCTCGCGGGGCTGCCGGTTGGTGAGGATGATCACGTGGCAATGGCCGGGATCGACGCCGAGGGTTTCGACCTACTCGTTGGAGAGAAGCTGGTGCGCCTGGCCTTCCCGGAGCCCGTTGCGACACCCGCCGAGGCGCGCCAGCGGCTGGTCGCGCTCGCTCGGTGACGGGAGCGTAGAGCCGACAATCCTCTTTCGTGGCCAACTGGAGCTAGCTACCGGCCGCCGGTACCGAGCTCGTCCTCGAGCTCGGCCTCGATCTCGTCGATCAGGCCCTCGAGGGTGTCGTCGCTCTTGCGCAGTCGGTGGATCTTGACCTCGCCGTCGGCCGCGCCGCCGCGGGGGCGGAGGCGCCTGACGAGATCCCCCAGCCGCGCGACCGCCGAGCGCTGCGGAGCCCGCGGCGGCGCGGCATCTAGGCGCTCGGAGAAGGGCAGCAAGGGTGCCCGGTCGCCCATCGCCGCCGCGCTCGGCGCCGGCTTGGGGGGCTCCTTCGGCAGCTCGTAGCGCTCGGCCAAGAAGACGCGGTCTACGCTCTTGCCGTAGTCCGACGTCTCCACCAGCAGCTTGACGAAGTGGCTGGGCGTGAGGACGTCGACCGCGGCCGGGATGCGGGTGGTGTTGCGGACGAGGAACGACTTGGCCGAGCGCGCGGGGATCACCGAGGGCGCCAACAGCTCGACCGGCTCGGCCTCCGACAGCGGCTGGTCCCATTGCAGTGCGGTGCGCCGGTAGAGGAGGGTGTCGATGCGCGCGCCGATCGGCTCGTCCCGGCGGTTGTCGATCTCGACCGCCATGCCGGCCACCAGATCGTAGGTGCCCTTGGGCGCGTCGAGGACCGGAATCGGGTGCAGGTGCGGGTCTTCGATCCGGATGCGCACCGTCTGTGCCCGGCGTCGGGCGAGCCACGCGCCGACCCCCGCCACCGACAGGCCGCCGGCCAGGAGCGCCGCCGCCGGCCAGCTCGGTCCGAGAAGAACGAGCGCGGCGAAGCCGACGAAGGCCACCGCCCCGCCGACCAGGTAGAAACGAGCCTCTCTCACGAGGATGGCAGCATATGCGGCGACCGGGTCCACGGCAACCGCTGGCTAGAGGCGACCGCCACGCGCATTCGATACAGTCCCTCCATGCGGGTGAACTGGTGCCTGGCGCTGACCACGCTGGCGGCGGTCGCCGTCGGCGGCGCCGCCGCGAGCGCCCAGAGCTCGCGCGGGCAGAAGCAGATCGAGCGGCTCGAGGCGGGCAGCTTCCTGGTCGCCGGCCGGGAGCTGCGGGACCCCAACTTTCGCGAGACGGTGGTGCTCGTGGTCGAGCATGGGCGGCGCGAGGGTGCGGTCGGGCTGGTGATCAACCGGCCCTCCGCGGTCGACCTGTCGCGCGTGGTGGGCGGAGAGGCCGAGACGGCGGGAGCGGACCCGGTCTTCCTGGGCGGTCCGGTCGAGCCGCTCGAGCTCACCCTCCTGATGCGCTCCCGGGAACCGGTCGAGCGCGCCGACCCGGTGTTCGACGACGTCTTCTTCAGCAGCGACCGCGGGCTGCTGGAGGAGCTGGCGCGCTCGCGGAGCGCGACCTTTCGCGCCTACGCCGGGTACGCGGGCTGGGCGCCCGGGCAGCTCGAGCTCGAGATCTCGGTCGGCGGCTGGCACGTGATGGACGGCCGGGCGGAGACGCTCTTCGAGCAGTCGACCGACAAGATCTGGTCCCGCCTCATCCTGCTCGGCACCACCGAGTGGGCCGGCTTCCGCCGCGGCGGTCCGACCCTCTGCCGCGCGTGCCGCGCCTCGCCTTGATGCCGCCTCCGGCTCTGTCGTAGACTCCGCCGAACAGCGGTTTCAAACGGCCAGGGGCGCACGTGGCAGGAGCGCGCTCGTTGTG
>JAHEKO010000386.1 GCA_024638355.1 Acidobacteriota bacterium | reverse complement strand
GGCTTCTCGGAGTGCTGCCCGTTGCCGTGCTCGACTGCGTTGGCGGCCGCCTCGCGCACCGCGAGGCTCGCATGCTCGAGATCCTCGCCCGAGAACTTCGCGTACTTGAGCACCGCCTCCGCGAGCGCGTCGACGAGGTCGATCTCTTCGAACCGGCTGTGGATCGTCAGCCGCACCTCTGCGTGAACAGGGGGCATTAAGCGTGGAGTCTAGCAGCCGACCGCTGGTCCAGCCGGTGCTCTCCGCCTCGTGAGAGCACACCGATAGCGGAGCGCCCCTACGGAGATCGGGTTCGCCGCTGGGTACCTCGATCTCGCCCGAGCTAGCCGTCGCCGCAGATCGTCGCGGTCGAGCCGGCTCGCACCAATGTCCTGACTTTCATGTGCGGGATTCTGCCATACGGCCGACCTCGTTGCGCGAGTAGGTCTTGCCGGGTGTCGCTGATGAAGATGTCGCTCGTGGCGCTCACTTCTGGCGTCCCGCTACAGAACTTTTCTATTAGTGCATCCGAGTTTCCGGCCCGGCCACCCCGTCTCGGGTTTCCATCTCCCCGAGCCACAGCTCTTCCTCCTCCCACCGCCGTCTGATCGCCTCGGTCTTCTTGCGCTTGCGCCAGGCGGCGAGCAGGAAGAGGAGGGTGACGAACGTCCAGCCAGTGATCGAGCTGGTGACGATCGGAAACCAGCGGTACCAGAAGGAGTGCCGGCGCCAGAAAGAGCGCTCGGCCTGGGCCACCGTTCGGCCCGTGCCGCGCAGAAAGGCCTCCTCGAACGGCGTGCCGACGGCGACGAGCGCGAGAACCTCGGCGGGCGCGGTGTTGCGATAGCGGAGCGCGATGTCGCGCACGAAGGCGCTCGACAGAGCGTAGGCTCGGGCGATCTCCGAGCGATCGCCGCCGAAGAGCTCTTCGACCTCGGCGATCGGGGTCTGGCCTCTGAAGACCAGCGTCGCGGTCAGGCGCGAGCGGTCGCTCAGGCGCCAGACATCCGCCGCCAGGGTCGCCAGACCCTCGTTGAACCAGCGCGGCACCGGGCGTCCGCCGGCCGCGCGCGCGATCAGGACGTGAGCGATCTCGTGACGCAGCAGCTCGGGCAGCGACGAGTCGGGGTAGCTCGGCGTGCGCTCCGGAAACAAAACAATCAACCCAAGGCTGCCGTAGGCATACCCTGAGACCCACGGAGGCGTGGCGGCGGCGGTCGGGGAGTCCTCCGGAGCGAGTATGACCCGAATCGGCGGACCCGGATCCTTGAGGCCGAAGAGCTCTACGATACCCGCGAGCTTGAGCGCATCGACCGTGCGCAGTCGCTCGGCGACGCCTTCGAGCTCGGGCGGTGCCTCGACGGCGATTCGGGGCAGGTCGGCGACCGCCGGACCCGCCAGCAGCAGGAGTAGGAGCAGCGACGTCAGCACATTCATGGCCGCCAGCGCACGCTATCAAGGGGTGCCGCCGGCACGGGCCGAGCGGCTGTCTCCGTGATGAAACAACCCTCCCCGCCGGGTGTCTTAGATGCAGTGGGCGAGAGTACGCCGACGAAGTCCGAGATGACGGCGATCAGCGACACCTTCTGGCAGAGCACCTACCGGCAGCACGCGCCGGCGGTGCTGGCCTTTCTGTCGAGTCGAACCGGCCGCCGCGACCTGGCGGAGGACCTCCTTCAGGAAACCTTCGTGCGCGCGATCCGCGCCCAGGAGCGATTGAGGGACACCTCCAAGATCCGGTCGTATCTCTTCTCGACGGCGCACCGCCTCGTCCTCAACCAATTCCGCCGGAAGCGTCCGCTGCTCTTCTCGGAGATTTCCGCCGAGGCGAGCGTCGATCGCGAAGACGAGGACGCGGCCTCGCCCGAGGAGGCGGCCGAGCTGAGCCGCGCCGAGGAGCGGCTGCGCGCGGTGGCCGAGTCGCTGTCGCCCGTCCTCAAGACGGCCTTCGTTGCGGCGGTGTTCGAGCACAAGCCATACAGCCAGATCGCCAGCGAGAACGGCTGGACCGAAGCGCAGGTGCGGGTAAACGTCTGTCGCGCGCGCAAGAAGGCCATCGCCGAGCTGCGCGATCTGCTGCGGCTGGAGGGAGACCGATGATGAACGACACGCAGACGAACTGCGAGAGTTACGAGACCCTGATCTCGACCTGGGTCGACGAGGGTCTCGAGCACGGCGGGCAGCGTGAGCTGCTCGACCATCTCGTCCGTTGCCCCGCTTGCCGCGGTTTCTACGCCGACGCCCGGGCCCTCGAAGGGCTGGTGGCGCTGGCCGGCAGCGGAGCGACGGGCGAGGAGCCCGCGCCCGAGATCTGGCAGCGCATCCGGAGCCGGACGGAGGACCGCGAGTCGAGTGGCGAGAGCTGGCCGAGCTGGGCGTGGCGCGCCGCCGCGGCTCTTCTGATCGGCGCCGCGCTGGCGTTCGCGCCGTGGCCGACCTCCAGCTCGCTGGAGCGCTCCGGCGAGCAGGTGGAGGTGATTCTCGAGGAAGACCGCGGTCTCATGACCGAGGGCCGCTTCGTGGAGCTCGCAGCCGAGCTTCTGCGCGCCGATCGTCGCTATCACTTCGCGATGCAGGAGGTGATGGACAAGGTGATCGACGACCAGTGGGAGCCGGAGGGGGTGACCTCCGAGGGCCACTTCGAAGAGAGTGCGAAAGACGAGGAGGCGGAGGACGAGAAGAGCTCGCCCTTCCGCGTCTGAGAGGAGATAGAGAGATGAGAGCCAAGACCCTGATTGCTTTGGCCTGCGCTTGCGCGGCGGTGACGGTCACCGCCGCCGCTGGCGCCGATAACGCGGGATTCCTCTACGGCACCGTGGAGACCGATTCCGACAACTCCTACACCGGCTTCCTGCGCTGGGGCACCGAGGAGGCCTTCTGGGACGATCACTTCAACTCGACCAAGGACGACCTCGAGTACGCGCGCCGCGGCTCCGACGACGACGACCGCGAGCGCATCGAGATCTTCGGCATCAAGATCGGCTTCAAGGGGCACGGCAGCTGGCACGGCGGCCGCGTGCTCACCCTGCGCTATGGCGACATCGCCACGATCGAGCCGAGCCGCAGCGATCGGGCCAGAGTGACGCTCAAGAGCGGCCGGGTGCTGGAGCTCGACGGCGGCTCCAACGACATGGGCGCCTCGGTCACGGTGCTCGACGCCAGCCTGGGCGAGGTCAAGCTGCGCTGGCGCGACATCGAGCGCATCACCTTCTCGGCGGCTCCCAAGGGAGCCGTGCCGCCGGCAACGCGGCTCTACGGCAAGGTGCGGGGTCGCGACGCCGACTTCGAGGGCTACATCCAGTGGGATCTCCAGGAGTGCCTGTCGACCGACGATCTCGACGGCGAGTCGGAGGACGGCGACCTGTCGATCGAGATGGGGCGCATCAAGGCGATCGAGAAGCGCAACCGCAGCGGCGCCTGGGTCGAGATGCGCGACGGGCGGCGCCTGCTGCTCGAAGACACCAACGACGTCGACCACTCGATCGACGGTATCTTCGTCGAGGATGCCCGCTACGGCCGGGTGGAGCTCGACTGGGACGCCTTCGAGCGGGTCGACTTCGAGGTGCCCGAGACCAGCGGTAGGGGCTACGACGACTATCCCCCGGCGCGCGAGCTGACTGGCAAGGTGACCGACGAGGACGGCAACGTCTACAGAGGCCGGCTGATCTACGATCTCGACGAGTCGGAGAGCTGGGAGATGCTCCACGGCGACCTGGACGACGTCGAATACAACATCCCGTTCGAAATGGTGAAGTCGGTCGAGCCCGCCAGCCGCGACTCGAGCATCGTCGTGCTCAAGAACGGGTTGGAGCTCGAGCTGGAGGACTCGCAGGACGTCGGCGACAGCAACGACGGCGTGCTGGTGATCTCCGCCGACGGCGACGAGACCTTGATCCGGTGGCGGGACGTGAAGAAGGTCGAGTTCGACTAGCGCATTCCGCTCGGCACCAAGGAAAAACGGGGCGGCGGGACTGGACTCCGCACAGGAGAGCGAGCTCCTGGTTGACGAATAGGTAGGATCCTCTCGACGTGACTCACCGGCCGCGCAGCGCTCTGGCCCTGGTCCTCCTCTCCCTCGCGGTCCTCGCCCCGGCCGAATCGCAGGAGGACGCGCTGCCGATCATCTTGAAG
>JAHEKO010000030.1:5815-16630 GCA_024638355.1 Acidobacteriota bacterium | reverse complement strand
CCGGCGTGGCCGCCTGGCGGTTGCGGCTGGCTTCGAGCACTTCGATGCCCGAAGCCCCGGGGAGCTTCAGGTCGGTCAGCACGAGGTCGTAGGACTCCGCCCCGAGCCGCTCGATCGCCGCTCCTCCGTCCGCCACCGCTTCGACCTCCAGGTCCTCCTGCTCCAGCGACCGGGTCAACATCCGGCGCAGAGAGTCGCGGTCCTCGACGACCAGTACCCTGGCCATCACCGGTGGCAGGAAGGGCCCCGGCGCGCTTGGACGCGCCCCGAGTCGCTTCCGTATAATCCCAGGGAGTGTCCGACCCGCTGGTGGCCGAGTAGGCGGCCGTTTCCGATCGACCCGGGACGGAGACTCTTTGATCCGCATTCACTCATGCCGCTGACGGATTCTAGCGTGACGCCTTTCCCGGCCTTCGCTCGCCGAGCCGGGGCTCGCTCGGCCACGAGGCCGGGCCGGCGCCCGCGCGCGGTGAAAGGGCGAGCGTGGACGCGCTAGAGGCCAAGGAGACTCTCGAGCGTCTCGAAGAGCTGGTCCAGCGGCTGAAGGTCGACTTCGACCGCTTCTTCAACGGCGCGCTCACGACTCCGCCGGAGACGCTGCGCTTCAAGGTGTTCGCCGAGATGCGGAGACTACGCTCCGAGCACCACAAGTCGGCCGCGATCCGCTTCCGGGTCAACTCCCTCGAGGCCAAGCTCAACTCCTTGAACGAGCTCTTCAATCGGCGCCTCCGCGAGCACGAGAGCGGTACCCGGCGGCCCGGGGCGAGGCTCGTGGTCGACCGCATGCCGAAGGCGACGGACCCCTACTCCGGGGTCGTGATCGGCAGCAAGCCCAGCACGCGAGAGGTCGAGGCCCTCTACTCGGAGCTCTACAAGAAGGGAAAGCGGAACGGCAAGAGCGACCTCGAGAGCTTTCGCGCATTCCTCCTCTCGCAGGCCGACCGGATCCGGGAGAAGACGGGCTGCGCCGAGGTCGTCTTTCGAGTGACGTCCAACAAGAACGGAGCCCTGAAACTGAAGGCCAAACCAAATCGGCAGCCGACCGACTGACTGTCCGATGATTCGACAGGAGACCCTCGTGCGCCGCATCATCCTCGGATTCATGGTCGCCACTCTCGCCGGCGGTGGAGCCGTCGGCGCCGTCGACGCACCACGCCACCTCGATGCCGCGATCCGGGCGCAGGAGCGGCGAGCCGCCGCCCGGCCGGCGGACGCTCGCGCGCTCAACGACCTGGGCAACCTGCTCATCCTGGACGGCCAATCGGAGCGAGCCGAAGAGGCCTACCGCAGGGCGCTCGAGATCTCGCCCGACGACCCCATGCTTCACTACAACCTCGGGCTGCTGCTGCGGCAAGTGGGCCAGCACCGGGCGGCGATCCGCGAGCTCAAGCAGGCCGTAGATCTCGACTCCGGAGACGCCTGGGGCCACTTTCAGCTCGCCATGTTGCTCGAAGAGAAGGGTCGGAACACCCGTGCGGTCGATCACTTCGTCCAGGCCTTCTTGATCGAGCCGCAGCTGGCCGAGCTCGAGGTCAACCCCCAACTGCTCAACTCCAGGCTGGTGGCGCGGGCGCTGACGGTCGCCTACAGCGAGCGCATCGCCAATCTGGAGAATGCTCCCCGGCAGTACCGTCAGCCGAATCGCATCACCCGTCTGCTCGTTCCCGAGACCAAGCGCAGGGCGCGCGCACAGGAAGCCGGTGGCGGGGAGGTCGAGGCGGAGGCGGGCGTCGACGAGGCCGCTCCCGACCCGCGCAAGAGGCGGAAGGGCAAGCGCAAGCCGCAGCCCGAGTCCTCTGGTGGCGCGTGAGCGGGACCGAGCCGCGCGCCCGGCCGGAAGCACGACGCTACGAGCGGGCGCCCGACGCCAGGCTCAAGCGGGTCGGTGAGGCCGAGGCCGTCTACATCGGCGCGAGCCGCGCGCTGCACGTGCTCAATCCGACGGCGCGCCTGCTCTTCCACTGCCTCGACCGACCTTCGACCGTCGAAGAGCTGGCGCTCGTGATGGAGCAGCTGACCGACGCCTCGAGGCCACTGCTCGAGCGGGACCTGGCCGAGGTGCTGCCCGAGCTCGAGCGCCTCGGCGTCGTCCAGCGAGCCGAGTGACCGACGTTCGGCTCCGGCTTCATGGGAGCCTCTTCGACCTGCGGGCGCCGGCGGCGGCGATCGAGCGTCTGACGCTCCTCTTTCACCCGTCGGTGATCGAGCGCGAGCCGCTCGCGGAGCCGGCGGCGGCGAGCTTCGAGCTGCGACGAGTCGATGGCGGGTGGGCGCTGCTGCGCGGCGGCCGGCGGACACCGCTGGGCACCTTTCCCCGCTCCATCTACGCGCTCTTGCTGCTCGAGCACACGATCGAAGAGCTGCTGCTCGAGCGCCTCGGCGACTCTCTCGCCTTCCACGCCGGCGCCGTGGTGATCGACGGCGGAGCCTGCCTGCTGGCCGGCGCCGCCGACCGCGGCAAGAGCTCCACCACCTTCCAGCTGACCGAGCTCGGCCATGCCTTCCTCGCCGAGGAGATCGCCGCGGTCGCTCCCGACGACCGGGTGAGTCCCTATCCGCGGTCGCTGGGGCTCGACCCCCGGGTGATCGACGAGCTCGCCCGCACGCACCCGCTCGCGTTGGGACGTTGCGACACCCTCGACGACCTGCTGGCCCGTTACACGCCCCACCGCGTCTCGCTCGAGCCGGCTCCCCTCGCTTCGATCGTGCTGCCGGCGTTTCGACCCGGGGAGCCTCCCGCGATCGAGCGGCTGCGCGTCGATGCCGTCCTCACCGAGCTGCTGGGCTACTGCTTCGAGCCCCGCGGCGGCCACGAAGCCGCGATCGACCGGGTCATCGAGCTGGCGAGCGGTCGGCCGCTCCTGCGAATGCGCTATCCGGACGCCGCCGCCGCGCGCCGCCTGCTCGTCGACCACTTCGGAAGCGCGAGCTCGTGAGCCGCCGCGAGGAGCGGGGCGAGCACCTGCGCTGGCTGCTCGGAGCCTGCCGCTTCTGGCTGACCGGAGAGATCGCCGGCGCCGCGGCCGCCGAGCCGGTGGACTGGGAAGCGCGCGCTTCCTTCTGCTACTTCCACGATCTCGATCCGCTCCTCCACCATCTGGCCGCCGACTCCCGGCTGGGGTTGGAAGGCGAGCTGCCGGCGCGAGTCCGCCGGCAGTGGGAAGCCGCCTACTACCAGAACTTCGTCTTCAACACCGAGCTGCTCGACCTGCTCGAAGCCTTCCTCGACGGCTGTCGCCGCGCCGGGCTGGAGGTGCGGGTCTTCAAGGGCCCGGTGACCCTCGCCCGCGGCTGGCTCGACCCGGCGCTGCGGATCATGGCCGACGCCGACCTGCTCTGCCGCCGGGAGGACCTGTCCGGCCTCGCCGACATCGCTCGCGCTCTCGACTTCGAGACCGGAGCCCAGACCGCCGTCCACCACCTGGTCCTCGAGCACCGCCGTCTTCCCGCCTCGCTCGAGCTCCACTTCCAGCTCTACGACGTCTTCCAGCGCCCCGAGCCGATTCTCGAGCGCCTGTGGGCGCCCCCCGCCCGGGTCGAGGTCGACGGCCGCGAGCTTCCGGCGGCCGCTCCCGAGCTGGCGGCGGTCCTCGACGTCGCCCACCTCCTTCAGCACGACCTCCAGCTCAACCTCAAGCCGCTGCTCGATCTCTCCGCCACCCTCTGGCGCCAGCGCCACGACCTCGACGCCGGCCTCTTCCGCGAGCTCCTCGACGAGGCGGATCTGACCCCCGAGTTCGAGGTGATCGACACGCTGCTGACAAAGACTCTCGGCCTGCCCACCCTGCCCGGATTCACGACCCCGAGCGCCGGCCCGCCGCCCGAGCTCGAGGGCGCGCTCACCGCGCGGCTGCTGGCTCCCGATTCGCTCCACCTGGTCGGGGCGCTCGCCGGTCCCCATCGGCGTGGCTCGGCTCTCGGCACCGTACGCTACCTGCTCGGCCGTATCGCGCCGCCGCTCGCGCAGCTCCAGGCCATGTCGGGCGCGCGTAGCCGGTCGCGAGCGCTGCTCGCCCTCCCCGGCCACGCCCTCGCCACCGCGCGGCGCGGCCTGGCGCGATGGCGCAAGGGAGGCGTCCGCGGCGGCGCCGACTCACTCAAGCGGCGGCTCTTCGAGCGGCGGCGGAGCGACGCGGCGCCGGGCGGCTGAGTCCCTGGCGCTAGGAAGGCGGCGTCGACGGGCCTTCCGATTCCGGCCCCTCGTCGACGACCGGCATGTTGGGTCCCGTCACCGGAGCACCCATCGGCTTGTCGGAATTGACCTGGATCGTGTACAAGCCCGCCACCTGGTTGACCCCGCTGCGCTCGTCTTCGATGCAGACGGTGTAGGTGCCGACCACCGGCAGGAAGGCCGAGCCGGCTACGGCCGAGCCGACGGCCGGCGCCGCCAGGCCGAACGGCGTGCCGGTCAGCAGGTTGGTCTGGCCCACGCCGACCGCGCCCGGAGCGTAGAGGAAGATCTCGGGCTGGAGGTTGGCGTCGGGGGTCGCGGTGATCGTCCAGTTGGCACCCGGACCCGATGCGATCTGCCAGCAGTCCTGGCCGGTGTTCTCGGGCGTCCCGGGCGCCAACACCCCCAGCTGATTCTGCAGGGTGAGCTGGAGGAACGAGGTCGGCTGGGCCCAGGCGCTGCGGACGCCGAAGAAGCTCTTCCACGCTGGCTTCTGGTAGGTCAGATGGCCCAACACCATTCCGCCACCGACGACGGCCGACGCCTTCAGCAGTTTCCGGCGCACGTCGTCGACACGCTCGCCCAATCGCTCTTCCGATCGCTCGTCCTTCATCTCGGCTCCTTCCGACTGTCCGCTTCGAAGCTGTTCTATCCCGGTGGGGCGGTCGCGTCAAGTTCGAGCCCCTCGACGAGCAGGGTCGGCGCCCCGAACAGATAGCCGTGGGGAGAGAAGGCGCAATCTCGGCCGACGCCGCGGATGCCGCGCAGGAGCTTCCCGATCGAACCGCGTATGCGCGCCGCCGAAACCGGCCGCGAGGCCTTGCCGCGCTCGAGCCGAAAGCCGTAGACCGGCAGCTCGAAGCGGTCGCCGGCAGGATCGAAGCGACCCGCGCTCAGGGCGTCCAGCCAGTAGTAGCCGCCGGCGACCGAGCTGATCATGTCGGCCGGCGCGATCCGTGAGTCGGGACGGATGTAGAGGTGGGTCGGCCCCGGCTCCGGCGGTTGCCGCCAGCTCGGGCGGAGCATGCAGCCGGAGCTCTCGCCGCGAGCCGGGGCGGCCTCGCGCCAGGAGAGGAGCGGCTGCCGGTACTCACCCGCTTCGATCAACACCACCTCGCGCGTCGGCACGCCTTCGCCGTCGCTGGCGGCCGCGAGGATGCCGCCGGCGAGTCCGCCGTCGTCGACGATCGTCAGCCGGTCGCTGCCGACCCAGCCTCTCCGGTTCTTGAGCTGCCGCGCGATGCGCCAGCCGTCACCGCCGACCAGCAGCGGAAGAAGGCCGGCCAACAGGCGGATCGCCACCGCGGGCGCCAGCACCATCTCGCCCGATCCGCCCTCCGCCGGAGCACCCTCGCGGCCGATGCTCAGGCGGGTGGCGAACTGGCGTCCGAGCGCTTCGACGTCGAAACCGGCGGCGCTCGGCGCCGCCAGCTGCGCGGATCGACGCGTGCCGCCGGCGATCACCTCGATGTAGAGCGCCGCGGCCCGCCGCCGCTGGAAGCAGTCGACGCCGCGGCTGGAGAGGAGCCGCGCTTCGCTGCGGCCGTCGTCGAGCACCGCGCCCAGCACCCGGGCGTCGGAGAGCTCGCGCCGCAGGGCGGTCTCGAATCGCTGGAGACGGTCGATCGCCTCGCTTTCGACCATGAGCGGCGCGTCGACCTGATCCGGGGCGAGCTCCGAGACCTCTTCATGCGGGGCCGGAAGCTGCAACGGCTCCCCCCGCGCCGCGGGCCAGGAGCCGCCGGGATCGGGCTCTCGCGTACCGCAGGAAAAGAGCGACCCGCGCGGCCCGCCGGCCCTCACCGCCCAGCCCTCTTCCTCGGTGCGCACCTCGAGCCGGCGGCCTCTCGGACCCGAGGCGCCGAGCTCGACGCGGTGGGAACGACCCCGTTTGAGGTAGAGCTCGACCTCCGCGAGGCGCCGACGGCTCAGCGCCTCCGCGAGCCGCGCGAAGCGCCGCTCGGCATCTCTCACGCCCCGACCTCTACGCCCGCCAGCGCCATCGCCGGCGTGGTCGCCCAGACCGGCATCCGCTGCCCTCCCTTCGCGCACCAACCGGCACCGGCCGGCTCGCACTCGGCGCCGACGCCGGTCACCACGCCGAGCAGCTCGGCCACGCGCCCGCTCAGCCGCAGGGGTCCGACCGCCTCGTCGACGCGACCCGAGCGAATGCGGTAGCCGTAGGGCATGTGCAGCCGGAACTCGCCGCTGTGGGCATCGAGCGCTCCGCGCGTCGCCTCGGGTAGGAAGAGGCCGCCCTCGGCGCTGGCCAGCAGCTCCGGCATCGAATGCGGACCGGCGAGCAGCTCGAGATGGGTCGAGCGCGGAACCGGCGGCAGGAAGCGGTTGGCGCGGCGCCCGGCGCCGGGAGTCAGCCGGTCGGAAGCTCCGGCGCCGAGCAGATCGGCTATCGGCTGCCGCACCTCGCCCTCGAACAGGAGCCAGCGTCGCAGCACCGGCATGCCCTCGTCGTCCGTCGTCCGCCGCGCGCCGGCGGGCGCCCCGGCGGGATCGTCGAGAACGTTCAGCTCCTCGCTGCCGAGCTTCAACCCGATGGCGGCTTCGGGGGAGCCCTCGAGCGCCAGGGTGTCGACCTCCAGGGCGTGCGCGACCGCCTCGTGCAGGAACACCGCCGCCGCCGCCGGGCCCAGAACGACCGGCCGAACGCGGTCGGTGACCCGCGGCGCCTTGCTGCCGCGGAACATCGCGACCAGGCTCTCCGCCAGGCGATCGGCCGCCGCCGTGTCGAGCGCCGGCAGCACCGCGCCGTACCCGCCCCAGGGCAGCCGCACCCGGCAGCTGTAGTAGAGCTCTCTCTCGCCTTCGGGCACCAGCTTGGTGCCGATGATCTGCACGTCCCGCCGATGCCGCCGCACCTCGATCCGCATCGGGAAGGCGACCAGGTGCTGCTTCACCGCGGCGCGAATCAAGGCCTCGAACTCGATCACCTCGTGCGCCTCGACCGGCTCGGTCAGCGCCGGTACCTCGAGACTGGGGATCGTGTAGCTGGCCGACGGCAGAGCGCGCGCCACCTGGCGCAGGGCCGCGGCGAACCGCTCGCCGCCGAAGCCGTCGCGCGCCGCCAGCCAGGTCTCGCCCTCGCGCACCAGGCGGATCGCGAAGCCCTCTTCCCGGCGCACGGTCGTGCCCGGCGACCATCGACCCTCGGCGACGCCGACCTCTTCCACGCGCTCGAGATAGACCTCGGCCACATCGTCTTCCCGGTCGGCAATCTGCGCCAGGCTACGGGCGATCGGCAGGGTCTCGAGAGACGCGAAGCTCACGTCGAAAATCTTTTCATATGATAGGAAGTCGCTATCGATGAGCGATCCAACCCAGTCGGTCGAAGACGCCCGGCGCCGCGAGCTTCGACAGCGCCTGGCGGCGGCCGAGAAGGGCGGCGGTGAGGCGCGTATCGAGCGGCAGCACGGCGCCGGCAAGCTGACCGCGCGGGAACGCATCGAGCTGCTCCTCGATCCCGGCTCCTTCGTGGAGATCGACGCGCTCGTCACCCACCGCTGCCGCGACTTCGGGATGGAGGCGACGACCGTCCCCGGCGACGGCGTCGTCTGCGGCTACGGCACCATCGACAACCGGTTGGTCTATCTCTTCGCCCAGGACTTCACCGTGTTCGGCGGCTCGCTCTCCGAGACCAACGCCAAGAAGATCTGCAAGGTGATGGACCTGGCCGTGGAGAACGGCGCACCGCTCGTCGGACTCAATGATTCGGGCGGCGCCCGCATTCAGGAAGGCGTGGCCTCGCTCGGCGGCTACGCCGACATCTTCCTGCGCAACACCCTGGCGTCGGGGGTCGTTCCCCAGATCAGCGCCATCATGGGCCCTTGCGCCGGCGGCGCCGTCTACTCGCCCGCCATCACCGACTTCATTCTCATGGTCGAGGGCACCTCGTACATGTTCGTCACCGGGCCCGACGTGATTCGGACGGTGACCCACGAGCAGGTCTCCAAGGAGGAGCTCGGCGGCGCTGCGACCCACGCGGCCAAGAGCGGCGTCTGCCACTTCACCGTAGCCAACGACGCCGCCTGCCTGCTGGCGATCCGCGAGTTGCTCTCCTACCTGCCGAGCAACAACCTCGAGGACCCGATCCCGGGCACGAGCCAAGACTCGCCCGACCGCCAGGAGGAGTCGCTCGACAAACTGGTCCCGGACGATCCGAACAAGCCCTACGACATCAAGAAGCTGATCCACGCGGTGGTCGACGACGGCAGATTCCTCGAGGTTCAGGCCGCCTACGCCAGGAACATCGTCGTCGGCTTCGCCCGCTTCGCCAACCAGAGCGTCGGCATCGTCGCCAATCAGCCGGCGTTCCTGGCCGGAGTGCTCGATATCGACGCCTCGCACAAGGGCGCCCGCTTCGTTCGCTTTTGCGACGCCTTCAACATCCCGCTGGTCACCTTCGAAGACGTGCCCGGCTTTCTGCCCGGCACGCAGCAGGAGTTCGGCGGCATCATCAAGCACGGCGCCAAGCTTCTCTATGCCTTCGCCGAAGCGACCGTGCCCAAGATCACCGTCATCACGCGCAAGGCGTACGGCGGCGCCTACTGCGTCATGTCGAGCAAGCACCTCCGCACCGACGTGAACCTGGCGTTCCCCTCGGCGGAGATCGCCGTGATGGGGCCCGAGGGGGCGGTCAACGTGCTCTACCGGCGCGAGCTCGAAGAGGCGGGCGCGCGCGCCGGGGAGGTGCGCGCGGACAAGGTGGCCAAGTACCGGGAGAAGTTCTCCAATCCGTTTATCGCGGCGGAGCGCGGTTTCATCGACGCGGTCATCGAGCCGCGCGAGACGCGGCCGCAGATCGTCGGCGCGCTGCGCCAGCTGAGCGGCAAGCGGCAGAGCGTACCGGCCAGGAAGCACGGCAACATCCCGCTCTGAGCCCCGCCCCGAGCCCGTCTTGACACACCGACATTGGTCGGGCATCCTGCATCGTCGGGACGGGAACCCGTCCGCCAAGAGAACCTGAGGCGAACCAGGGTCGGGCCGCCCGGCGTCGACCCCGAGGAGGCTAGATGCGCGAGAAGGACCGGAAGCTGCGTCGGCGGCGCAAGCGGCGCAAGGAGCGGCTGCGAGAGCGGCGGCGCGAGATCGTAAAGCAAGCGGCGACCAAGCGGCCCAAGGCCTCGAAGAAGCGTGCCGCCGCGACCCCGCCACCCGAACCCGCGTCGCCGGCCGAGACCGCCGCCAAACCGGCGGCCAAGAAGAAGGCCACGACCAAGAAGAAGGCCGCGGCCAAGAAGAAGACGACGACCAAGAAGAAGACGACCAAGAAGGCGGCGACCAAGAAGAAAGCCGCGGCCAAGAAGAAGACGACGACCAAGAAGAAGGCGGCGACCAAGAAGGCTGCGACCAAGAAAGCTGCGACCAAGAAGGCTCCCGCCAAGAAGAAGGCCGCGGCCAAGAAAAAGACGACAGCGGCGAAGAAGACCGCTGCCGATACGTCGGGAGAATCCGAATAGCCATGCTCGATCGACGCCCGCTCCCCGAATCCGATCCCGAAGTCTTCGAGGCGATTCAGCAAGAACAGGAGCGGCAGAATCAGTCCATCGAGCTGATCGCGTCGGAGAATTTCGTCAGCCGCGCCGTGCTCGAGGCGGCCGGCTCGGTGCTGACCAACAAGTACGCCGAGGGCTACCCCGGCCGCCGCTACTACGGCGGCTGCGAGTTCGTCGACGTGGTCGAGCGTCTGGCCATCCGGCGCGCCAAAGAGCTGTTTGGAGCCGAGCACGCCAACGTGCAGCCGCACAGCGGCACGCAGGCCAACGCCGCCGTCTACTTCGCGTTCCTGCAGCCGGGCGACACCATCATGGGGATGGACCTCGCCGCCGGCGGTCACCTGACGCACGGTCACCCGCTCTCCTACTCGGGCCGCGACTTCAACGTCGTCGCCTACGGAGTCGACCGGCAGACCGAGACGATCGACTACGACGAGGTCGCCGAGGGCGCCCGCCGCCACCGTCCGAAGCTCATCATCTGCGGGGCCAGCGCCTACAGCCGGGTGATCGATTTCGCCCGGTTCCGGGAGATCGCGGACGAGGTCGACGCCCTCTTGATGGCCGACATCGCTCACATCTCGGGGCTCGTCGCCGCCGGCTTGCATCCGTCGCCCGTGCCGCACTGCGACTTCGTGACCACGACCACGCACAAGACCCTGCGCGGGCCGCGCAGCGGACTCATCCTGTGCAAGAAGAAGTTCAGAAAGGACGTCAATCGCGCCCTCTTCCCGGGCATGCAGGGCGGTCCGCTCATGCACATCGTCGCCGCCAAGGCCGTCGCCTTCAAAGAGGCGCTGACCGAGGATTTCACGGCGTACCAGAAGCGCATCATCGCCAACGCGAGCGCCCTCGCCGCGGCGCTCTCCGAGCGCGGCTACCGCATCGTCTCGGGCGGCACCGACAACCACGTCTTCCTGCTCGACGTGGCCGCGTCGGGCCTGACCGGCAAGCTCGCCGAGGAGGCGTTGGACAAGGCCGGCATCACCGCCAACAAGAACACCATCCCGTTCGACCAGAATCCGCCGCTCGTCGCTTCGGGCGTACGCATCGGCACCCCGGCGGTGACCACCCGCGGCATGGACTCCGGGGAGATGCTCGTCATCGCCGGCCTGATCGACGACGTGTTGAAGGACC
>JAHEKO010000030.1:0-5715 GCA_024638355.1 Acidobacteriota bacterium | reverse complement strand
CAGAATCCGCCGCTCGTCGCTTCGGGCGTACGCATCGGCACCCCGGCGGTGACCACCCGCGGCATGGACTCCGGGGAGATGCTCGTCATCGCCGGCCTGATCGACGACGTGTTGAAGGACCCGGAGAGCCAAGCGGTGTCGACCCGCACGAGAGAGAGCGCGAAGCGGCTGTGCGCCGACTTCCCGCTCTACCCGGCCCGAGTTCCGGCAATCGCCTGACCTACGGCCGGGAACGGCGGGCCGGCTCGTAGGTGCGCAGCTCGACCGCCGCGACGGGGGTGCCGAAGCGCCGGCGCAGCTCGCTGCGGATCTCGCCGACCAGGTAGAGCGATCCGCAGACCACCACCGGCGCCGCCATTTCCAGAGCGTCGGTCAGCGCGGCGCCCGCCGTACGATACAGCCCGACCGAGCGGCCGGGAAGATGACGCGCCAGCTCCTCCGGCTCGAGCGACCGGGTCGACCGAAGCGTCGTCAGCAACAGCCTCTCGGCCCGCTCGGCCAGCGGCGGTAGCATCGCCGCGACCTCCTTGTCCTGCAGCGCGCCGAAGATCAGCGTGTAGCCGGGCTCCAGGGTCGACAGGTAGCGAGCCAGCGCCGCGGCGGCGTGGGGATTGTGCGCGCCATCGAGAAGCACCCGGCCGGCGGCCCCCAGCTCGACCCACTCCAGCCGCCCCGGCCAGCGGCCGCCGGCGATCCCCTCGCGCACGGCGTCCTTCCCGAGCCGCTCCCAGCCCGCCGCGTGTAGGGCCTCCGCGGCCGCGACGGCGAGGCCCAGGTTGGGCAGCTGGTGGGCGCCGAGAAGCGCCGGCTCCAGGTGGTGGGTGGCGCCGGCGGTGACCAGCTCCACCTGCCGCCCGCCGCGCCGCGCGAGAGCGCACTCGTCGACCACGAACCGCAACGGCGTTCCGAGGTCGTCGGCGATCTCCACGAGGCGACGGCGGGCGACGGGGTCGGTCACCCAGGCCAGAGCCGGAGTCGCCGCGCGCAGGATGCCGGCCTTCTCGGCGGCGATCTCGCCGACGCTGGCGCCGAGATGCTCGCGATGATCGAGCGCGATCTCGGTGACCAGCGACAGCGCCGGCTCGGTCGCGTTGGTGGCGTCGAGGCGGCCACCGAGACCGACTTCGAGCACCGCCAGCTCGACCCCGGCGCGCGCGAAGTGCACCAGCGCGGCGACGGTCAGCGCCTCGAAGTAGGTCGGCGGCTCCTCGCCGACCCGCTGGGCGGCCGCCAACACGTCACTCAGCGCGCTCGACAGATCGGCCGCGGAGATCGCCACGCCGTCGACGCGGATACGCTCGCGCACGCTCTCGAGGTGCGGCGAGGTGTAGAGACCGGTTCTGTATCCGGCCGCGGAACCGATGGCCGAGAGCAGCGCCGCGGTCGAGCCCTTTCCGTTGGTGCCCGCGACGAGCACGATCGCCAGCTCGCTCTGCGGCTCTCGCAGGCTGGCGAGCAGGCGGCGAGTGGTCTCCAGCCCGAGGCGGGTGCCGAAAAGCTCCAGCCGGTCGAGCAGCTCCCGCGGAGAACCCAACGCAGCTGCTCAGGCGAGGTGGCGCAGGCAGCGGGCCACGGTCGACTTCAGGCGGGTGCGCTCGACCACCAGATCGAGGAAGCCGTGCTCGAGCAGGAACTCGCTGCGCTGGAAGCCTTCGGGCAGCTCCTCGTGGATGGTCTGTTGAATCACGCGGGGCCCGGCGAATCCGATCAGCGCACCGGGCTCGGCGATGTTCAGGTCGCCGAGCATGGCGAACGAAGCCGTCACCCCGCCGGTGGTCGGGTCGGTCAGGATCGAGATGTAGGGCAGCCGCGCCGCACTCAGCCGGGCCAGCGCCGCCGAGATCTTCGCCATCTGCATCAGCGATAGGACGCCCTCCTGCATGCGAGCGCCACCGGAGGCGGAGACGATCACCAGCGACCGCTCGGCCTCGAGCGCCCGCTCGACGGCCCGCGCGATCTTCTCACCCACCACCGACCCCATCGATCCGCCCATGAACCGGTAGTCCATGACGGCCAGCACCACCGGCGCCTCTTCGATGGTCCCCTCGACCACCACCACGGCGTCGGGAGCGCCGACACGCTTCTGATACTCCTTCAGCCGAGCCTTGTAGGCCTTGCTGTCCTTGAACTTCAGCGGGTCCGAGGGACGCACGCCGTCATAGAGCTCGGTGCGCCGCTGCGAGTCGAGGAGCAGGTCGATCCGCGCATGGACGTCGATGCGGAAGTGATAGCCGCACTTCGGGCAGATGCGGAGATTCCGCTCCAGCTCCTTCGAGTAGATGATCTCGCTGCAGCCCTGGCACTTGACCCAGAGGCCTTCGGGAACGATGCTGCGCTGCCCTTCCGGGACGACCTCCCTGGGTCGCTTCGCTCTTCGAAACCAGGCCATGACGGGATCGTCAGAATAGACCTGACGCGACTCGCGCGCAACCTCGCGCAGTGGGAGGGCGGGCGCCGCGCCGGCTCAGCGGCCGACGCCGGAGCGGTCGTCGGCGCCGTCTTCGCCCGAGCTCTCCGCCGGATCTTCGACCGGATCGAGGTTGTTGAGCTCGCGCAGGAGCCGCTTCTCCTCTTCCAGAAACACCCGCCGCAGCTCCGCCTCGCGCCGCTCCAGCTCCTGGTCGACGATCGCCTCGAGGTTGAAGTCCTCGAGCTCCTCGTCGGGCTCGGGGGCAGGCGGTGAAGCGAGGCTCGGACCCTCGGGCGCACCGGCTGCGGCCGACTCGGCGGGCGCCGCGACCAGGGCCGGTTCGGCCGCGGCCGGAACCTCGACGAGAGCGGGCTCTTGGCGCACCGCCTCGGCGCTCAGCTCGATCACCTCTGCGGGCGGCGCCAGCCGCTCCGGGCTCGCCAGCGGCTCCGGAGCGGGTGCCGCGCCGCGATTCAGCACGAACACCACCCCGACCGCGGCGAGGAGCGTCGCCGCCAGAGCTCCGATCGTGACGGCCTTCGGCGGCCAGAGCAGCCGGCTCGCCGCGGCGTCCTCGGCAGGCGGCTCCGACTCTTCCACTTCGATCTCGTCGCCGCCCTCGGTCTCCGACGGCTCCTCGGTCTCGGCGAACAGCTCGGCCATTTCCCGCTCGGTGCTCGTGGCATCGGGCGGCACCTCGAGTACCTCCAGCGGCGCCGCCGGTACCGGATCGCTCCACGGCCGATCCGCGCTCCGCCGCTCCTCGCCGCGCCAATCGCTCTCGGTGGCTGGCGGATCCGCGACGACCTCCGGATCCGGCTCCCTTTCGTCATCGAAGAGGCCGGCCAGGGAGACCACTGGCTCGGGCTGGGGATCCGAGTCGAAGGGCTCGGCCGCGGCAACCGCGAGCTGCGGCGCTTCGGGTACCTGGAGCGGGTCTGCGCCGGCGCCGGCCTCCACCTCTTCGATCTCCTCCACCTCCTCGATCTCCTCGATCTCGCGCAGGACGTCGCCGAAGATGTCTTCCGTGGTGAGCAGGTCCTGCGGCTCGGCGGGCGGCTCGGCGGGGCTCGGGCGAGGCGCCGCCAGGGCGCGCTGCACCGCTTCGAGCACCCCTTCCGACGACAACGGCTTCGTCAAGATCTCCTCGGCGCCCGCCTCGGCGAGCTCGAGCGAGCTCTCCAGGCCCTCGGGGACGCAGGTCACCACACCGGGCCCACCGCCGCGCACGCTGAAGGTCCCGAGCAGATCGACGGCGCCCGGCACCTCGGTGTCGACCACCACGATCTTCGGCGCCTGCTCGGCGGCCACCTGCAGCGCGGTCGCCCCGTCGGCGGCGACCGTCGCCCACCAGCCGTGCACGCTCAAGGCGGCCCTGACCGTCTCGATCGCGACCAGGTCCTCCGATACCACCAGGATCAAGCCCATCTCTCGCCTCGGAATCCTCTCCACCACCTATCCCAGCAGCTTCGGCAGCCGTCATCAGTGAAGCCTTGCACAGGGGATCCTGCCCGATGCGCCGGTAGCGGGTCGGTTCGGTACAATCGAGTCATGGCCGGTCACAGCAAGTGGGCGCAGATCAAGCGCAAGAAAGCGGTGACCGACGCCCGCCGTGGACAGCTCTGGACCAAGCTGCTCAAGGAGATCTCGGTGGCGGCGCGCCTGGGCGGCGGCGATCCGGCAGGCAACGCGCGCCTGCGCGTTGCGGTGCAAGACGCCCGCGGCAGCAACGTACCGAGCGACAACATCGAGCGCGCGATCAAGCGCGGCACCGGCGAGCTCGAGGGCGTCAACTACGAAGACGTGGTCTATGAGGGCTACGGTCCGGGCGGCGTCGCGCTGCTCATCGAGGCGGTCACCGACAACCGCAACCGCACCGTCGCCGACCTGCGCCACCTCTTCTCCCGCAACGGCGGCAACCTCGGTGAGAGCGGCTGCGTGGCGTGGATGTTCGACCAGCGGGGCTACTTCGCCTTCGACGGCGAGGCGATGTCCGAGGAAGAGTTCATGGAGGCCGCGATCGAGGTCGGGGTCGACGACGTCGCCACCAGCCAGGAGGGCTTCGAGATGTTCACCGCTCCGGAGCGGTTCTCCGAGATCCGCGACGCCCTCGAGCGATCGGAGCTCGAGCCGACCACCCAGCAGCTCGCTCGGCTGCCCAAGAGCCAGGTGCAGGTCGACGCCGAGACCGCGCCTCGGATCCTGCGCTTGATCGAGGCTCTCGAAGAGCAGGAAGACGTGCAGAACGTCTGGGCCAACTTCGAGATGGACGACGAACTGCTCGTCGCGCAGGCGAGCTGAGACGGGCGTCTTGGTCATCCTGGGCATCGACCCCGGCAGCCGCCACACCGGATACGGTCTGATCGAGAAGCAGGGGGACCGCCTGCGCGCCCTGGAGCACGGCCGCTTTTCCTGCGCCGCGCAGGCTCCGCTGCCCGAGCGGCTCCACAAGCTGTGCAGTGATCTCCGGGAGGTCATTCACCGGACGCGGCCCGACGCTGTGGCGCTGGAGACTCCCTTCCACGGAGTCAACAGCCGATCGCTGATCGTGCTCGCCCAGGCCCGGGGGGCGCTGCTGGCAACCGTCGCGGCTCACGACCTCCGCATCATGGAGTACAGCCCGGCGGAGGTGAAGTCGGCGGTCTCCGGCAACGGCCGAGCGGACAAGCGTCAGGTCGCCACGATGGTGCGGCTGATTCTCGAGGTCAAAGGGCGCGCCAGCGCCGACGCAACCGACGCCCTGGCGGTCGCGATCTGCTGCGCCCAGCGCTACCGTTTCGAGCAGCTCACCGGCCGCTCCTGACCCGCCGGCGGCGGCGCTTCGGAGCCCCGCCGCGTTGTTGTCTCCGTTTTGAAGCGTGTGCTAGAGTCCTCAGCCTATCGCCAGTGCGGCCGTGCACTCTCGCTCTGTTATGATGCGAAGAATTCAGTTTGGTGCTCGGTGAGGATCGCGGCCCCGACCGCGAAGTACCTGGCGATTTGGGGAACTCAAACCCAAAAGGGCGGTCTAACTACTAGAGGAGAACAAGCGTGGCTGACTTCGGCGGCACATTCATGGAGATCTTTCGGAAGGGTGGCCCGGTGATGTGGCCCCTGCTCATTTTCTCGGTCCTGGGCGTCATCTTCATCATCGAGCGCTTCCTCGCGCTGCGCAAGGCGAAGATCAACGTCAACGAATTCCTGGCCAAGACCCGCAAGGCTCTGATCGTCAAGCGCTCGATCCAGACCGCCATCAAGACCTGCGAGGAGTATCGCGGCCCGGTGGCCTCGATCCTCAAGGCCGGTCTGCTCAAGTTCGGCCAGCC
>JAHEKO010000029.1 GCA_024638355.1 Acidobacteriota bacterium | reverse complement strand
CTCCGACACCTTCGCGGCCAGATTCCGCGGCGAGCGGCCGGTGTACGGCCTGCGCGGCGTCAGCCTGCGGCCCGAGGGGAACCGGGGCCGGTGGCCGACGATGCGCGATCTGGGCGAGGAGATGGTGGAGGAGATCGCCCGGCGGTTCCCGGACGAGCCCTGCATCATGGCCGGCTACTCCTTCGGCGGCACGATGGCGGTGGAGGCCGTGCGCCTGATGGAGGCACGGGGGATGCCCGTCGAGCGTCTCTACCTGATCGCGCCCATGCCGCTCGACCTCTACCGTGCCGGGCCGCTGCGATTCCAGATCGACGGGCTGCGCCAGCCGCTGGAAGAGCTCTCCATGGGCGAAGCTCTCGGCCGCTTCGCGCGCGCCAACCACCCGTTCGGGCGCCGCCTCTACGCCCGCCTCTGGCGGCTGCTGGCGATCCAGCCGGGGCGGCGCCTCCTCTGTCTGACAGCCGGGGCTCGAGTGCGCGCGGGACGGCCGCTCTCGGCGCGGGTTCTGCACGCCGATTTGCGCCTGGAGCGCTTCCGGCTCCATGCCGGCTACCGGCCCGGGCTGGTCGAAACGCCGACGGTGATCTTCAACGCGCGCGAGCCCGAGACCGACGCCGCCGCCACCTGGCGGCCCTGGTTCCGGGGTCCGTTCACCGTGCACGACATCCCCGATCCGCATCTGGACGAGGACTCGATCCGGGGCGCCAAGGAGCTGATCCTGCACCACCTGCGGGATCTGGGAGAGGCCTCGCGAGCCTGAGACCGTGCGCGTGTACTCCGAGCCGCGGCGATTTCCCGGGTGGTGCTTCGAGCTCCTCGACGCCATCGCCTCGCGAGTGCGGCCCGACGAGCCGGCCCTCGAGCCCTGGTACTCGGGATACGTCCGCGAGCACAGACGGCGCCTGGCGGGCGACCTGCTGATCGTCGAGCGGCACATCGCGCCGGGTGCGCGAATCCTCGAGGTCGGGGCGATACCGCTTCTCACGACGGGCGCTCTCTCCGAGCTCGGATACGCGGTTCGCGCCGTCGATATCGCGCCGGAGCGGTTCGCTGCGGCCGTCGCCGAGCTGGGGCTCGAACTCCACAGATGCGACGTCGAAAGGGAGCCCCTGCCGTTCGATGCCGGGGCCTTCGAGGCGGTCGTCTTCAACGAGCTGTTCGAGCATCTGCGCATCGACCCGATCGCGACGCTCGGCGAGGTGCTCCGGGTGCTCGAGCCAGGCGGCCGGCTGCTGCTGTCGACCCCGAACCTGCGCTCGTTCCGGGGCATTCGCAACCTCGTGCTGCGCAACCAGGGCCACGCCGCCTCGGCCGGGGTCTACCGCCAGTACGAGAAGCTCGCGACCCTGGGCCACATGGGCCACGTGCGCGAGTACACGACCCGCGAGGTCGCCGAGTTCCTGAGCCGCGTCGGCTTTCGGGTGACCGAGATCATCTACCGCGGCGGCTACGGCCGCGGTCTGGTGGGGGTCGCGGAGCGGCTGGTGCCCTCGCTGCGGCCGTTCTTCACCCTGATCGCCGTGAAACCGCAAGCCTGATGCCCCGGCCCGAGATCGAACGGCGCGTCTTCGTCGTCGGAGTGCCGCGCTCCGGCACGACGCTGGTCCAGAGCCTGCTGGCCGCGCACAGCCGCGTGACCTCGTTTACCGAGAGCCACCTCTTCGCGCGCCACTTCAAGCTGGTCACGGCGGCGTCGGCGCTACTGGTGCGCGATCCCATGCCGCGGGTCGGCGAGTTTCTGGCCGAGAACGGCCTGGAGGCCACCGCCGCCGCGGAGCGCGTCCGGCGGGCGGTGCCGCCGGCGCCCTTCCTGCCGTTCCGAACGCGCTCGGTCGCGCGCCAGCTCCTGCGCCTCCTGGACGACATGGCCGGGCTGCGCGCGCGGTCGATCTGGGTCGAGAAGACGCCGCGGCATCTGCGCTTCGTTCCCTTCCTCGAGCGGCTCTCCGAGCCCGTGGGGCGGAGTCGGTTCGTGCACGTGGTGCGCGACGGCCTCGAGGTCGTCGCTTCGCTGCGCACGGCCTCGCGCAGCTGGGAGCGAGCCTACGATCTCGACCGCTGTGTCGAGCGGTGGAACGCGGACGTCGAGTTCTCTCTCGGCCGGGTCGGCCGGCCGCACGACCACTTCGTCGTCTACGAGGAGCTGACGGCGCGGCCCGAGGCGGCGCTCGGGCGGCTCCTCGCCGCACTCGATCTCGAGTGGGAGCCCGAGATCCTGGAGAGCTTCGCCGATGCCTCCGCCCGCCTGATCACTCCGCGGGAGAGCTGGAAGGAGGGGTCCGGACGCGGCCTCCGCCCCTCCGCCACCTCCGGCCACGCGCTGACCGACGCGGAGCGCGAGCGCGCGACCGCCGCCCTGCGCCGCGACCTCTACTCGCGAGTGGTCGAGAGCACCACGTCATGAGCGAGCGTCCCCTGGTCTCGGTCGTGGTGCCCTTTTTCGACAGCGAGCGCTATCTCGCCGCGTGCATCGAGTCGTTGCTGGTCCAGCAGGGCGTCGACGAGCGCTACGAGATCCTGCTGATCGACAACGGCTCGAGCGACGGCTCGGCGGCGATTGCCGGGCGCTACGACGAGGTGAGGCTCCTGCGCGAGCCGAAGCGCGGCGCCTACGCCGCGCGCAACGCCGGCATCCGGGCGGCATCGGCCCCGGTGATCGCGCTGACCGACGCCGACTGCGTCGTCGGGCGCGGCTGGCTCAGGGCGATTCTCGACGGCATGCGCGAACCGCGGACGGCGATCCTGCTCGGCGCCTGCAGCTACGGCGGCGGCGCGTCGTGGCCCCTGCGGCTGCTGGGCGCCTGGGAGAACGCGAAGGCCGAGTACGTGCTCGGGCACTGCGAGCCGGCGCATCACTTCGCCTACGCCAACAACATGGCGGTTCGGACCTCGGTCTTCGACGAGATCGGGCCCTTCGAAGAGTGGCAGCGCGCCGCCGACAGCGAGCTGGTGCACCGTCTGGCCGCGCGCCGGCCCGAGCTCGAGGTCAGGTTCGACCGCGGCATGGAGGTCACCCACCTCGAGTTCGAGCGGGGTCGGGCGCGCGCCGAGCGCCTCAAGCTCTACCGCCGCACGAACTCGCAGATCGCGACGTTCCGCGAGCTCGGCCCAGCCCAGCGGGTGGGTGTCCTGGTGCATCTGCTGGCAGGCCGTCGCGCGAAGGCCTAGTCTGATGTTCTCGCCGGTTTTCGACCGCGCTGTCTGGCTCGAGCGGCGTCGATACTTCCGCGTCCTCCCGGGTCGGGTGCCCGCCCTCGGTTTTCTGACAGCATTGCCGTTCCTGCTGGTGCCGTCTGCGCGATGACTTCCCCCGACGAGAGACGTACCCTGATCGCCGGCGCCGGGCCGGCCGGCCTCGCGTGTGCCTGGGAGCTGGGCAAGCTCGGCCGCGAGGCGGTCGTCTACGAGCAGGACGAGGTGGTCGGCGGCATCTCGCGCACGGTCAGCCACGACGGCTACCGCTTCGACATCGGCGGCCATCGCTTCTTCACGAAGGTGCCGCTGGTGTGGGAGATGTGGGGCGAGATCCTGGGCGAGGAGTTTCTCGAGCGGCCACGACTCTCGCGCATCTACTACCAGGGGAAGTTCTTCGACTATCCGCTCAAGCCGCTCAACGCCCTGACCAACCTCGGACCGGTCGAGGCGGTGCGCATCGGCTGTAGCTGGCTTTGGGCGCGAGCCTTTCCCGAGCGCGAAGAGCGGAACTTCGAACAGTGGGTGATCAACCGCTTCGGCCGCCGCCTCTACGAGATCTTCTTCAAGACGTACACCGAGAAGGTGTGGGGCACGCCCTGTACCGAGATCAGCTCCGACTGGGCGGCACAGCGGATCAAGAACCTCGATCTGCTGGCGGCTCTGAAGAACGCCCTCCTGTCGAGCGGCTCGAAGAACGGCGAGGTCATCTCCACCCTCATCGATCGCTTCCACTACCCGCGTCACGGTCCGGGGATGATGTGGGAACGCTGCCGCGACCGGCTGGCGGAGGGGGGCATCGCCACGCTCACCGGAACCCGGGTCGAGCGGCTGCATCACGAAGAGGGCCGGATCGTGGCCGCTACGGTGCGCGACGGCGCCGGCGAGCGGCGGGTGCCGGCCGATCACTTCGTCTCGTCGATGCCGCTTCCGGCACTCGTTCGCAGTCTCGATCCGGCGCCGCCGCCCGAGATCCTCGAGGCGGCCCGCCGACTCCGCTTCCGCGATTTTCTGACCGTGGTCCTGATCGTCGACAAGCCCGACCTCTTCCCCGACAACTGGATCTACATCCACTCACCCGACGTCCGTCTCGGGCGCATCCAGAACTTCAAGAACTGGAGCCCGGAGATGGTTCCCGACCCGAGCACCTCCTCGCTCGGCCTCGAGTACTTCGTCAACGAGGGAGACGACCTGTGGAGCGCGGCCGACGACGAGCTCGCCGAGCTCGGCGCGCGCGAGGTCGAGCAGCTCGGCCTGCTCGCCGGAGGCACGGTGCTCGACTCCGCCATCGTCCGCATGCCCAAGGCCTATCCGGTCTACGACGAGGGGCATCGCGAGGCTCTGCCGCGCATCCGCGACTACCTGCTCGGCTTTCCCAATCTCTACTGCGTCGGCCGCAACGGCCAGCACCGCTACAACAACCAGGACCATTCGATGGTGACCGGCGTCTACGCGGCACGCAACATCGACGGCGGGGCGCACGATCTGTGGTCGGTCAACGTGGAGCAGGAGTACCACGAGGAGGTGCACACCGGCGAGGCCGAGGGCGCCGCGGCCGCCGGCGGCGACCGGCTGACGCCTCGGCCGGCCGTCGCGCCGAGTCTCGAGAAGCGGCTGCTCGCCGCCTTCGCCCGCTACGACCCGGTGGCGCTGGGCGGCGCGGTCGGCGCGGTCGCGGCCCTCGGCCTCTTCCTGGCGACCGCGGTGCTCGTGCTGCGGCCGGAGGAGCCCAAGGGCCCGACGCTGTCGCTGCTGGGCAACTATCTGTTCGGCTACGAGGTCTCGTGGGCGGGTTCCGCCGTCGGCTTCCTGGAGGCCGGGCTCGCCGGCTTCGGTTTCGGCTACCTGCTGGCGCGCCTGCTCAATGCGATGATCTCGAACGCCGAGACGACGCTCCGCCGCGAGCTCGAGATGGCGAGGATCCTTGAATAACGAGCGGACGCCCGGTCTCGAGGAGCTCCAGGAGCGCGCGCTGGCGCGCGCCGTGGCGCGGCTGCGCAGCGGCGTGATGGCCACGGTCTTCGGCTTGACCTGCGGCACCGGGCTGTGGATCGCCACCGTCTGGCTGCTCGTCCGCGGCGGCGAGCGGGTCGGCCAGCACCTCTCGCTGCTGCGCTTCTATTTCCCGGGCTACTCGGTGAGCTGGGGCGGCGCCTTCCTCGGGTTCGTGTACGGCGCCGTGGCCGGCGCCGTGATCGGGTACGTGCTGGCCCGGGTCTACAACCGGCTGGCCGACCGGCGCGCCTCGTAGAGGCCTGCCGGGGAGTCGAAGCGGGCCCGCGCAGGCCGGGTCAGGGGACGTCGGCGAGGATGCGGTCTTCGGCGACGCGGGCGAGCGAGCCGAGCTTCGGGTGCGAGAACAGGGTGCCGAGGGGCAGGTCGATGTCGTACTCGCGGCAGAGCCGGATCATCACCTCCATGGCGGTGAGCGAGGTGCCGCCGAGCTCGAAGAAGCTGTCTTCGGCGCCGACGCGATCGACGCCGAGCTGTTCCCGCCAGACCGCGGCCAGGTAGCTCTCGACCGGACCGTCGGGCGGGCGGTAGGGCGTCCCCGCGGGTCGCGCCTCGAGCTCGAGTCGCGGCAGGCGCGCTTCGTCCACCTTGCCCTGGACCGTCAGCGGGATCGCGTCGACCCGCTGCAGATGAGAAGGGACGAGGGCGGAAGGGAGGCGCTCGGCGAGCCGGCGGCGGAGCTCGTCGTCGGCGATCTCGCTGGTCGACACGTAGAACGCCGCCAGGCGCGGCGCGGCGTCGTCGGCCGTCACGCTCTCCGGGTCGGCGCCGATCTCGGAGAGGATGCGGCGCACTTGCGCCTGGTCGATGTCGTCGTCCAGCTCGTCGCGGGCCTCGTCGCGGCTCTTGTGCCCCATGCGCACGTCCCAGCTGTAGGGCAGGGCGTAGTTGTGGAAGCCGCGCCGCCGCTTGTGGACGTAGATGCCGACGTCGTTGATCAGGCAGTTGGTCGAGCGGCCGGTGTCCTCGGGGCGCACCCACGGCACCCGGCGCCGCAGGTAGGCGAGCAGCTCGCCGAGGCCGACGTCGCAGTAGCGGTAGAAGTCGACGAAGCGGATCTCCTCGAAGACCCGGTCGTCGCGAAAGACGCTCACGTCGAGCGAGCGGGCGACCTCGTCGTCGGTGCGGTGGTAGGCCTTGCGCGCGGCCAGCACCGCGGCGTCGATCTCGTCGGGGCTGAAGCGACCGTCGCGAAACATCTCCTCGGTCAGCCGGGTCTCGAACATCTGCCCGCGCGACAGCCCGGTGACGATGATCGGGACTCCCAGCTGCCGCGCGCGCAGCGTCGAGAGCGTGAAGATCGTCTTGAAGCAGCCCTGGCAGACGTTGTCGAAACGCGCCAGGCTGTCGCGGAAGATGGCGTTCATCGCCGGCGTCGTGGCGAACTCGATCGGTACGCCGAGCTGGGCCGTCACCCTGCGGATGTTCTCCTTGGCGCCGTCAGAGATGAAGCCGTTGTCGAGGGTGAAGGCGTAGACCGACAGACCCATCTCGACGAGGCGGCAGAGCGCGTAGGTCGAGTCCTTGCCGCCGCTGTAGAGCATCATGCAGTCGTAGTCGGATGGGTTGCGGCGGGCGGACTCCGCGAACAGCTCCCGCAGATCGTCGAGGGTTCGGAAGTAGCCGCGGGCGTGCTCCCGGATCGTGTCGTAGGAGCGGCAGACGGCGCACTCGCCGCCGTCGTCGAGGAGCGCCCGCGGGTGATTCGACGGCAGGCCGCAGCGGCGGCAGTGCCGGACCCCGTCGCCGCCGTCGTCGGCGGCCGGGCCCGGGCGCCGGGCCACCACGGCGCACTGCTCGATCCCGGGTATGGACAGCAGGGCGGCCTCGATCTCGCCCGGCTCGACCCGGAAGCCCGCGATCTTGACCTGGCGGTCGAGGCGCCCGAGGTACTCGAGCCCGTGCGAATCGGCCAGGCGCACCACGTCGCCGGTGCGGTAGCTGCGGGCGCCCGCCCGCACCCGAAAGCGCTCGGCGGTCAGCTCCTCGAGACCCTGGTAGCCGCGGGCCAGGCCGAACCGGGAGATCCAGAGCTCGCCCGCCACTCCCTCCGGTACCGGTGCCAGGGTGTCGTTCAGCACCTCGACCCGCACGTGGTCCGCCGGCGCGCCGATCGGCACGCTGGCCCCGGTATCGGACTCCGGGTCGTAGCGGTGCGCCACGCAGCCCACGATCGCCTCCGTCGGTCCGTACTCGTTGTAGATCTCGACGTCGGGTCCGAGGAGGCCGGCGATCTCGGCCGCCAGCCGCGTCTTGAGGTCCTCGCCGCCGACCACCATCCGCCGGATGCGCGACTCGGTCGGATGCATCTGACGCAGCAGCGACAGGTGCGACGGGGTGAGCTTGATGAAGTCGACCGCGTTCGCCCGCACGACGTCCATCAGCGAGGAATCGACCGGCCCCCGCGGCTCGGGGTAGATCTCGAGCGTGCCGCCGGTGATGAGCGGCAGGAAGAGGCTGGTGACGGTCAGGTCGAAGGAGAGCGAGGTGAAGAGCGGGAAGCGCAGGCGCTCGTCCCGCACGTAGGTGCGGGCGGCCCATTCGAGGTAGTCGGCCACGCCG
The DNA here is from genome assembly GCA_024638355.1 of Acidobacteriota bacterium. Taxonomy (GTDB): domain Bacteria; phylum Acidobacteriota; class Thermoanaerobaculia; order Multivoradales; family JAHEKO01; genus JAHEKO01. Next base: position 8,876 of record JAHEKO010000029.1, on the reverse strand, counting down.
CCGTGCTCGACCAGAACGCCCTTGGGCCTGCCCGTGGAGCCGGAGGTGTAGAGCACGTAGCAGAGATCGCCGAGCCCGGGCTCGGGCAGATCGGGGCTCGTCTCCCGGCCGGTCCGGGCGGCGTCGGAGATCGGCAGCAGGGCGAGACCGGAGGGGACTACGGCGGACTCGATCCGCTCTCCGGCGAGCACCAGGCGAGCGCCCGAATCGGCGAGCAGACCCTCGACCCGGTGTCGTGGATAGGCTGGATCGATCGGAACGTAGGCCGCCCGCGCGCGCAGCGTCCCGAGGATGGCGACGACTGCGTCGATCGAGCGCCGCGAGAGGATCGCGACGCGATCGCCGGCCTCGACGCCGCGGCCGACGAGCTCCGCCGCCAGCGCGTCGACCCGCTCGCGCAGCTCGCCGAACGACAGCTCCGAGCTACCCTCGCGCAGGGCGGTGCGGTCGGGATCGGCCGCCGCGCGGTCGAGGAACGCGCCGACCAGCGACCGCTCCGGCAGGGGCGGACCGCCGGTGTCGTTGAGCTCGGCCAGGGCGCGGCGCTCGTCGTCCGTCCGCACGTCGACGGCCGCGATCTCGGCGTCGGGATTTTCGAGCAGCGCCTCGAGCAGCCGCTCGAAATGCTCGAGGCCGCGGCGGCGTAGCCGGTCCGCGAGCGCACTTTCGTTGAAGTCGAAGTGCAGCTCGTAGCGGTCCATGCCGCCGAAGTCGTGCACCTGGAGTCGCAAGGCGTGCACGCTGTCGCCATGGCCGGGATGAACCCACTCGGCCTCCGCCGGCAAGCCGGCGAAGTCGCCGAACGCGTCGGGCAGGAAGTTGAGCACCACGTTGCTGGCCGCCGCGCCCGAAGGCGAGCTCGTCCCGGGCAGCGAATGGCGCAGGAAGAGCTCGGTCTCGGCCAGGCACTTGGCGCCGAGCGACCGGAACGTCTCGCCCGGCTCGAGCGCCACCGCGAAGGGGAACATCTCGATGAACAGGCCGAGCGCACGCTTCGACTGCGGGGTCGGTCGCCCGGTCACCGGCGCGTCGAAGCCGAGATCGGAGCGACCGCTGATGCGATGGAGCCAGCCGAGAAGCAGCGTAGAGAAGAGCGCGAAGCGCGACGTCTCGGCGAACAGGCTGAGGAATCCCGGCTCGGCGCACAGCCGATCGAGCGCCGCCGAGCGCAACCGGCCGAGGCTCAGGGTGAGCCGGGTGCTGGCGGTGCCGGCCGGCTGGCCGCTGCGGCCGTAGAGGGGGATCGTGCGCGCCGCGCCTCCGGATCTGGCCGCCCAGTGCTCGCGAGCGGCCTTCGAGTCCCGGGCCCGAGCGGTGAGCTCCTCCGAAGTCGGGTAGTAGCCGGCGAGCGCGGGCGGCCGCTCGACGTCGCTCGCCACGAGCGCCTCGTACTCGGCGGCCACCTGCCGGTAGAGGAGGACGGTCGACCGGGCGTCGGCGACGAGGTGATGCAGATTCAGATACCAGCCCGTCCCGCCGTTCCCGAGCGGGACCAGCATGCTGTCGACGAGCCCCTCATCGACGGCCAGCGGCCGCGCGCAGCGCTGTCGGCACCAGCGGCCGAAGGTCCGGCGAGCATCGTCTCCGGGTTCCAGGTCGACGATCTCCGTGACGCAGCTCCCGGCCTCCGCGAGCCGCCAGCGCGGCTCGCCGTCGCGCTCCTCGATGCGGGTCCGCAAGGCGTCGCTGGAGTCGGCCACCCGGCGCCAGGCCCGCTGGAACAGGTCGGTACGCAGCTCGGCCGGAAAGACCCAGGCGAACGCCATGTTGTAGAGGGGACTCTCCGGATGCAGCCGCTGGCCGATCCAGATCCGCAGCTGACTGTGCGTCAGCCGCCCGTCCTGAGGTGTCCGTTCGCTCACTTCGCCACCTGCCGGGTGCTAGAGTCCGGCGACCGCCATGCTACCTATTCTCGACCAGCGGCAGCTCGCGCGTCAGCAGCGGATGATCGAGTTCGCCCGCACCGAGTTGGGCTCGAAGCTGGCGGAGAACGATCGCCGGGGATCGTTCGCCAAGGGCGATTGGGAGCGCTGCGGCGCACGGGGCGTTCTCGGGTGCCATGTGCCCGAGGAGTACGGCGGTGCGGGCCTCGACGCCGTGTCCACCGTCCTGACTCACGAGGCCATCGGCTACGGCTGCCAGGACAACGGTTTGACGCTGGCGATCGGCGGCCAGACCTGGAGCGTCCAGGAGCCGATCGTGGTCTACGGCAGCGACGAGCAGAAGCGCAGGTACCTGCCGCCGCTCGCCTCGGGCGAGTGGATCGGCTGCCACGGCGTGAGCGAGCCCGAGGCGGGGTCCGACGCCTTGAGCCTGCGGACGCGCGCGGTCAAGATCGCGGGCGGCTACCTGCTCAACGGGCGCAAGAGCTACGTCGGAATGGCGCCGCTCGCCGACCTGGCGCTGGTGCTCGCCAACTCCGATCCCGCGGCGGGGAAATGGGGCGTCTCGGCGTTCCTGGTCGAGAGGGGCGCCGAGGGCTTCAGGCAGAGCGAGCCGCGGCCGAAGACCGGCACGAGAACCAATCCGTTCGGCGACCTGGTCTTCGAGGACTGCTTCGTGCCCGAAGAGAATCTGCTGGGCGGTGAAGGGATCGGCATGAGCCTGTTCACCCAGACGATCTCCTGGGAACGGGCCTTCATCCACGCCGGACATCTGGGGGCGATGACGGCGCTGTTCGAGCGATGCCTGGCTTATGCCAGGGAGCGCCGGCAGTTCGGTCGGCCGATCGGCGATTTCCAGTCGGTGTCGAACCGGATTGCGGACATGAAGGTGCGGCTCGAGACCTCGCGCCTCCTGATGTACAAGGTCGCGGAGATGAAGGACGCGGGGAGCGACGCGGCGATCGAGTGCGCCATGGCCAACCTGCACATCGCCGAGTCGCTCCTCGAGTGCGCGACCGACGCGGTGCGCATCCACGGCGCGCGCGGCTACCTCGAGGAGCACGGCGTGGAGCGCCAGCTGCGCGACTCGATCGGCGGCGTGATCTACGCCGGAACCTCCGACATCCAGCGCAACCTGATCGCCAGCCTTCTGGGCCTCTGAACCGGCGCTAGCCGGTGAGAAGATCAGGCTAGTGGGTTTCCTGCTGCATCACTCCGTCGACGAGTCGGCCGAGCGCGCGCCCGAGCGCGAGGCGTTCCGCTGCGACGGCGAGTCGCTGACCTACACCGAGCTGGTCACGGCCGCCAACCGGCTGGCGGCTCTCCTCGTCGAGGAGGGGGTCCGGCCCCACGACCGCGTCGGCATCTACATGACGAAGCGCCTCGAGCTGCCGGTGGCGCTCTACGGCATCCTCAAGGCGGGCGCCGCCTACGTGCCGATCGACCCGGCGGCGCCGCCGGCGCGGGTGAAGTTCATCGTCGAAGACTGCGGGATCCGGCACCTGATCACGCATCCGTCGCACGCGCGCCGGGCCGGGCGGGTGGCGGCGGAGGCGGAAGCGTTGCGCGTCGTGATCGGAGCCGGCGACCCCACGGGCGGAGCGACGTCGGTGCGTTTCCTCCCATGGGAAACGGTCGACGCTTCGCCCGCCCGCGACCCGGGCGTGGGTCTGGTGGAGCCCGATCTCGCCTACGTCATGTACACCTCGGGCTCGACCGGCGTGCCCAAGGGGCTGATGCACACCCACGCCAGCGGCCTCGCCTACGCCCGGCTGTCGGCGCGCGAGTACGGCGTACGCGGCGAGGACCGCCTGGGCAACCACTCGCCGCTGCACTTCGACATGTCCACCTTCGAGTACCTGACGGGACCGCTGTGCGGAGCGACGACGGTCCTCATCCCCGAAGAGGTGACGATGTTCCCGCGCAGCCTGGCCGAGCTCATGGAGCGCGAGCGGCTGACCTTCTGGTACTCCGTACCGCTGGCGTTGATCCAGCTGCTGACGGAAGGCGGGATCGAAGAGCGCGACCTGAGCAGCCTGCGCTGGGTGCTCTTCGGCGGCGAGCCCTTCGCCCCCAAGTACGTCGCGCGGCTCGCCGAGCTCTGGCCCCAGGCGCGCTTCTCGAACTCGTACGGGCCCGCCGAGGTCAACCAGTGCACCGCCTATCACGTGCCTGCCGGGCCGCTCGACCTCGAGCGGCCGATCCCGATCGGTCCGGTCTGGCCCGGGGCCGATGGCCGCATCGTCGACGCCGACGACCGGGAGGTGGCGTCCGGCGAGCCCGGCGAGCTGCTGATTCGCGCGCCGACCATGATGCGCGGCTACTGGCGGCGCCCCGATCTGAACCGCCGAGCTTTCTTCCGACAGACCCTGTTCGACGGCTTCGACCTCACCTTCTACCGGACCGGCGATCTGGTCCGCGACCGCGGCGACGGCAATCTCGTCTTTCTCGGACGCAAGGACCGGATGGTGAAGGTGCGGGGCTACCGGGTCGAGCTCGACGAGGTCGAGGCGGTGCTCGGCGCTCACGCGGCCGTCGCCGAAGCGGCGGCGATCGACGTGCGCGACTCCGCGGGGCAGCTGACGATCGTCGCCGCGGTCCTGCCGGTCCCGGGAGCGCGGCTCGAGCCGGGCCGGCTGCGGCGCGAGGCGGCGCGCCGGCTCTCCTCCTACGCCGTACCGTCGCGGATCGAGGTTCGTGAGTCGATGCCGCGCACCGGCACCGGCAAGATCGACCGGCCCGCCCTCCGCCGGGCCTTCTCGGCCTAGGCTGCCTAGCCCGTACTCGCGAGACCGGCCAGGTAGGCCGCCATGACGCGGACGGTGCGGAAGTTCGCCGGCACCAGGTCGGTGGGCGGCACGGTCACCTCCAGGCTTTCGGTCACGTGAGCGATCAGGCGAACGATGCCGACGGAATCGACCAGACCGCTTGTCAGCAGGTTCTCGTCGAGCTCGATCACCGTCGTCTCATCGCCGACCAGCTCGCCGCGAATGAAGTCCGCGATCAGGCGTTCGATCCGTTGCGCGTCCGACATGGTCAGGCTAGCCGAGGCCGAAGGCGCGCTGCGCGAACCACCAGCTGGAGATCACGATGAGCACCGCGGAGAGGCCTTTCAGGATGTAGGGCTGGTAGAAGCTCGCTCTGCGCAGCCAGAAAAGAAGGGGAAAGACCAGCGCCACGATAGCGATCTGGCCGAGCTCGACGCCGATGTTGAACCCGATCACGACTCCGAGGAGATCGACCATGCGGAAGGGAAGATGCCCCATCACCGAGGCGAAGCCGAGGCCGTGGAAGAGACCGAGGCCGAGGATGATCAGCAGCGAGCCTTCGCGGACCGCTCCGAAGATGTTGTTCGCGGCGACCAGGACGATCGACAGGGCGATCACCGACTCGACCAGCCGGGGAGGCACCGACACCAGGTCGAGCGCCGCCAGCAGCAGGGTCGCCGAGTGCGCGATCGTGAAGACGGTGACGATCTTGAGCAGATTCCACAGCGCCGGCGGGAAGCGCTCGAGCGGTCGCCAGCGCCCCTCGACCCGAACGAGGACGGTGGAGAGCATCAGGGCGAGCAGGAAGAGCACGTGGTCGATTCCGATCCAGATGTGCCAGACGCCCTGCGGGATCATCTCGCGCGGTCCCATCAGCGCGGGCACGTCGGTCAGGTCGAGAGTCTGATCCCGGTTGCGCGGGCTGAACACCATCGCCGTGTACTCGCTCGGGTAGGTGGTGTCGGTCTTGGCGTTGTACTCGAGGAGCACGAGACCGCGGTGCAGCTTGTCGTCCTCGTAGAACATCGAGTGGTGCAAGGCGAGGCGATCGGGCAGCGGGCCGGTGTCGAGCCGGAAGTGGTACTGGGCGAAGTTGCCCTGCGGCAGCGCCGTCACGTCCTGGTGGGTGAACTCGAAGTCGAAGGGCTCGCCGCCCTCGGGAGCGACGGCGAAGTTCTCCTCGATGTAGGCGCGCACCCGCGCGGCGGTCCGGTTCACCTCCGCCGCTGCCGCCTCGGGGCTCGGGTCGAGCTCGAGACCCAGCTTGGACTCGAGGTCGCCGAAGTGAATCTCGAAGTGACCCTCGATGTGGCTCTCCTGGATGGAGAGGAAGACGTAGTCCTCGCCCACCGCGTGGCCTACCGCGGCGGCGGGTGCGAGGAGCCCGAGGATGACGACCCCGGCGGCGACGACCCGATTCACGCGCGGAGTTTGCCACCGCCGGGGCTCACGGACAACCACTATCGCCCGTCCTCTCCGGCCGCATCGACCAGCTTCAGCGCGGCGCCCAGGTAGAAGCGCTCGTCGCCGGAGCCGCGCCAGCGCGGCTGCTCGCCCCAGTGCGAGTCGACGATCAGCCGGTACCGGTAGCTCGCTCGGGCGGTGCGCGGCACCGGCCGGCCGCGAGTCTCGGCGAAAGCGACGGATCTGGTGGCGCCGCCGGCCGGAACCTCACCGAACTCGAGGGTGCGGCAGTCGCCCTCGAGGCAGAGCTCGATGACGTTGCCGGAGGCCAGGTTCCGTACGTCGAAGGCGAAGGTTCGGCGTGGCTCGCGGCTCAGGATGTGGATCTCCACCCGCTTGGCGCCGTGCACCCAGATCTCGCCGTCGTGAGGTCCGACCTCGGTGCGGCGGGCGTGCAGGGTGACGTCGTCGACCGGAATCCGGCGGTAGCCCGAGAGCTTGCGCACGAGCGACCACTCCAGCGGCAGCTGCCGCAGCGGCTGGTTTCGCACGTGCGCCTGGAGCGTCGGCTCGGCGACCGGGGCGCCCAGGGGCGTGATCAAGGCCGGACCGAGGAAGATCGCCGCCGCGCCGTAGCCGATCGCGGTGAGCCAGGCGGGGCGCACGCGCGTGACCAGGAAGAAGAAGGCGGGGTACACCGCCGAGAAATAGCGGTTGCCGACGAAGCCGGCTCCGCCCAGCCAGTGGCCGCGAATCAGCGTCATGAAGAGCAGCGCCGCGAAGGCGGCGGCGACCACGATCAGCCATCTGAATACCGAGCGACGGTCGTGAAGGAGAAAGAGCCCGATGGCCAGGACCGCGAACGGCATGTAGATCAAGAAGCCGCCGTGCCGGCCGAAGAGGAACTCTGGAACTCCCTGGGTCACGATCGGCACCACCGTCACGCGAAACTGCCCGACGGCGCGCTCGATGCGGCCCACCGGTACGGTTGGAGCCTCCCGCTTGGGCAGCCGGCGCTCCACCTTGCGCTCCATATAGTCGATGGGGCTGGTCAGGGCGATCCCCATGCGCGGTCCGAAGTAGGGCCACACCTGCCGGGTGAAGCCGTAGGCGGTGCCGGCCAGCAGGGCGAGGGTCAGAAGGGCGCTGGCGCCGAACGTCGCGAGGCGCCGCCAGGCTCGGGCCCGGAGCAGCGGGTAGAGGAGCGGCAAGACGAGGACGGCGAGCATCGGCCGGCTGTAGGCGACGACGGTCAGGAGGGCGGCCGATCCCGCCGCGTCGAGCGCCGTTCGCCCGCTCGATCGCGGGCGGCCCGCGGGGGCGCCGAGGTCTTCGACCGCGCGCTGGCCGAGGAAGAAGGCCGCCGTCACGCAGGCCATGTTGAAGACCTCGGCCTGCAGCCAGAAGACGTAGACGAACGCGGTGCTCAGCAGGAAGTAGCCGGCGGCGAACAGGGTCGAGAGCGACTCGCCGTTCCAGCGCCGAAGGTGAGCGTAGCCGATCCACACCATGACCATCAGCAGGGCGGCGTTGAGCGCCACCATGCCGTTGGCGCCGAAGAGCGCCACCCACGGCGTCGCCACGAGCGGGTAGAGGAACGGCACGCCGAAGTAGGCCCGGCCGCCGCCGCGACTGATGAGCTTGAGGTTCCGGGTCCCCGGATACTCGCGGAAGAGGCGGCGCGCGTCGCCGTCGTCGCAGACCAGATCGCCGTCGTGCCAGAAGCTCAGGGCGGCGAGGTAGTAGGCGGCCTCGTCGGCTTTGAGAGCCACCGGAATGCCGGGTTTGGTGAGAGTCAGCGGCAGGAGGACCACGAAGAGGGTCAGGCAGACGAGGACCAGCGACGACTGTCGCCGACCCCGCTCGCGCTCCCCGGCGTGCATGGCGTCGGAGCTTAGCAGCCGCCGTCGGCGCGGCCGTTGTGGCTACTCCGGGAATAGGCCCGGCGGTGGCTCGCCGGCCCGGCTCGGCTTGACCACGACGACTTCGCCCGCCGGCGAGACGACCGCGGTCTCCTCGAGGCCCGGCCAGAGCCGGCGCCAGCGCGGATACTCATCGGCGGTCAGGAACGCGACGTCGTGAATCGGAAACAGCGACCGCCAGCAGGTCGCCTTGACGTCGCGCCGGCGCAGGTAGACGTTCACCACGCGCTCGCAGGTCGCCCGGGTGCCGAACATCTTCTGGCCGATGAAGGCGGCGCTGACCTGAACCTGCGGCCCCGACTCCGGCGGCACCTGGTCGCCGAGCACGCGAAGGCCGTGAAGGTGGCTCTCGCCGCGCTGCCAGGCCTGCCGCGTGCGCAGCTCCCACATCGTTCGGAAGAAGGGCAGGCCGAGGAAGACGAGAAGCAGGGTAGCGGAGACGAGGAGGCGAAGCGAGCGCGCTCGCACGAAAGCCAGGATCAGGATCAGGGTCAGCACGAAGCTCGGCGCCAGCACCAGATCGACGAAGGCGTCGAGAGAGCTCCAGGCCATTGATTCGAGCCAGGCCGCGGGCAGGAAGTCGCGGGCCGCGATCCACCCGGTCTCGTAGGGGATCACGATGGCGACGACGACGAAGCCGAGCAGGGCCGCGGGGAGGAAGAATTGGGGGACCCGGAGCTCGCGCCAGCTCAGCTCGTCGAGGCCGAGGTAGTGAAAGGCGGCGGCTCCCAGAAAGCAGCTCACCGGCACGATCGGGTAGAGGTATCTGGGCAGGAAAACGTACGTCGCCCGTATGTGGATGACCATCAGCATCAACACGTAGAGCACCGGCAACAGGTGGAGGAGCCGGAGCTCGATCGAGCGTTGCTTGTACGAGGCGAGCAGAGCGGCCAGGATGA